>DATJOQ010000323.1:0-4684 GCA_035506935.1 Binataceae bacterium (SeqCode)
AAAGGCGGGTTCACGTGCTTCGATTCCCTTGACGCTTGCATTCGGTCCGCGCTGACCCGGAATTGCAAGACTCATACTCGGCCTGAGCGCGCCGCGTGCGACTTCACTGCCGCGCAGCTTGATGCGATAGCAGTTTTGTTCCAGCGTAAGATTGTCGACGATACGTACCGGCGGCATCGTCACGCCAAGTTCGTCGCGCAACTTGGAGCGTAAGCCGTGAATGCGTTCAGTAAGCTTCCATGG
The DNA here is from genome assembly GCA_035506935.1 of Binataceae bacterium (SeqCode). Lineage (GTDB taxonomy): Bacteria > Desulfobacterota > Binatia > Binatales > Binataceae > DATJOQ01. The sequence continues at coordinate 244 of DATJOQ010000323.1, forward strand.
CTCGTTTACGAACGGCACCAACGCGACTCCGAGCTCGAGGCACAACTGATCGGGCCATGGGGAGCTGGCGCCCTTATCTGAGGCAGGCTTGGGCTTGGGCACAGCGTCCTCAGACGCGGCGATCACGGCGTTACGCGCGCGCCAACCTAATCCGGCAAGCGCCCCGGCCATCGCGAAAAACGTCAGATGCGGCAGTCCGGGCATCATCGCGATCAGCACAAACAGGCCCGCGGTGCCGAACAATACGCCGGGGCTGTGCAGCAGTTCCTTGCCGATAGTCGAGGGCAGGTCGAGCTCGTTGCCGGTGTGCGAAACGATCACGCCGGCCGCGGTCGAGGTCAGCAGGGCGGGGACCTGGGCGGCCAATCCGTCGCCGATCGTGAGCAGGCTGTAGGTGCGCAGCGCGTCGCCCAGGCTAAGCCCTTTATCGAACACCCCGATAAGCAGGCCGGCGACCAGGTTGATCACCATGATCACCGCAGCGGCGACGGCATCGCCGCGCACGAACTTGCCGATACCGTCCATCGCAGCGTAAAAGTCGCCTTCCTGCGATAGCTCGCGCCTGCGCCTGCGGGCCTCTTCCTCTCCCACGAGGCCTGCATTCATGTCGGCGTCGATCGCCATCTGCTTGCCCGGCATCGCGTCCAAAGTGAATCGCGCGGCGACTTCGGCGACGCGGCTCGCGCCCTTGGTCACGACCGCGAAGTTGATAATCGCGAGCACCACGAACACCACGATTCCGACCGCGTAGTTGCCGCCGACCAGCGCGCGGCCGAACGATTCGATCACCACGCCCGCGGCCGCGGGACCGCGATCGCCGTGGAGCAGGATAAGGCGGGTCGAGGCGACGTTGAGCGAAAGCCGAAGCAGGGTCGCGATCAGTAAAACCGTTGGAAAGGCCGAGAAGTCGAGCGGCTTGCGGCTCGACGCCGCGACCATCAGCACCACCAGCGACAGCGCCAGCGACAACGACAACAGGATATCCAGCAGCGTCGCGCTGACCGGCGCCAGCATCCCCGCCAGCACCAGCACGGCGGTTGCCGGCAGCGCCAGCTCGGACATCGTCATCAGCGCGGTATGAGCCTTGGAGTTCGCCATCTACGCCAACTTCTTCTAGGCCACCTTGGTCGCTTGCGCCTGGGTGCGCATGACCAGGGTCAGGACTTCGGCGATCGCGCGATAGAACTGGCGCGGGATGTGATCGCCGACTTCGGTGACCTTGAATAGCGCGCGCGCAAGCGGCTTGTTTTCCAGCACCGGGACCGCGGCCAGGCGCGCGACCGCCTTGATCCGCTCGGCCCCTTCGCCCGCGCCTTTGGCCACCACCAGCGGCGCGCGATCGTAACCGCGCCGGTAGCGCAGCGCGACCGCGATATGCGTCGGATTGGTCAGCACCACCGTCGCCGCCGCCGCCTGATGCATCCCGCGCGCCTTCTTCCAGCTCTTGCGCTGGGCCCGGCGAATCGCGCGTTTAACGTGCGGATTACCTTCTTCCTGCTTGAGCTCGTCGAGGAACTCCTGGCGCGTCATCTTGAGGTCGTTCTCATGCTTGTAAAGCTTGGCGGCGTAATCGGCCGCGGCGACGATAAAACCGATAAGCGCGCTCCAGCCGAGCAAGCGCCGCACCGAGGACTGCAGGATGTCGAGTCCGCTCGCGATTCCTCCACCGGCGGCGTAGAGCTCGAAGGCGTGGCGCGCGGTGAGCCACGCGGTCATCGCGATCAGCACAATCTTGGCCGCCGCCTTGCCAAGCTCGATCAACGCGGGGACCGCAAACATGCGCCCGAAGTAGGGAAACGGATTCAGTCTCGTAAGGTCAGGTGTGAGCCGCGCGGTCGCGAAAACCAAACCGCCTTGTGCCACCGCGCCGATAGTCGACGCCAGGCTCAGCGCCAGCGTCACGCCGACGGTCGCGATCGTGAGCCACATAAGCGGACGCATCGAGCCACCCGCGAGCTCGCCGCTGCGCGCGCCACCGATCGTGGCATTGAAGGCGCCCACGCCCCAGCGGCCGAAGCACGCGGCGAAACTCGCAAGCGCGAGCGTGGCCACCACGAACGAAAAGGCGGCGGTCAGATCGTGGCTGCGCGCGATCTGACCCTGCTCGCGCGCTTGCTTGCGACGCTGCGGCAGCGGCGCAAAAGTTTTACCTTCGTTGTCAGCCATTGCTCCAATTCAGCGCCTGGTCGATAACCATCTCCCACGCGCGCATGATTCCAATCATCAGCCCGTGCGAGTCCATCAGCAGGAGCATCAGGCCCGCGGCCAGGATCGCCGCCGGCGCGACCATCAGCATGTTGAGCTGCGGCGCCAGACGGGCGAGCACTCCCTGCGCCACCGACAGGATGAACAGCGGAATCAGCACCGGCAGCGCGAGCTCGAGCGCGAGCACGAACATGCGCTCGCTTATCGCGAGCAGGTTGCGCACGCCGGGCAGCGCGATCACGCCCAATGGCGCGAGCCTCAGGCTGCGGCCAAGCCCGAGCAGCAGCGTGCGATGAAGCCCGCCGATAAAGAACAGCATCCCGCCGAGTCCAGTCAGCGCGTCGCCGAGCACATTGGGCATCGGGGTCGAGCCGCGCACGATAGCGCCGCCATGAAGCTCCATCCCGTTGCCCAGCACGTCGCCCGCGGTTACCACGGCGCCGATCACGATCGCGGCGGCAAACGCCAGCGTGGTGCCCATCGCGAGCTCGCGCACCATCATCAGCATCACGGAAAACAGCCCGCCGCCGGCGGGAAGCGCGACCTTCGCCAGCGGCATCAGCGATCCCGCGAGCAAGGCCGACAGCAGCACGCGAATTCGCACCGGAATAGCGACGCCCAGCACCGTGGGCAGCGCCAGCGTCAGGCCGCTCGAGCGCGCGAACAGCAGCACGAAGGCGAGCGCGACGTCGTCACCGACGTTGAATTTCATCGCGCCACCATCCACGGGATTGCGATAAAGGCGCGATGCATGAAATCGCTCAGCAGGCGAGCGGTCCACGGCGCGCCCAGCCATGCGACGATCAGCGCGGTGCTGAGTTTGGGCGCGAATGATACGCTGGAGTCCTGGATCTGCGTCGCGGCCTGAAAGACGCTACAGATAATCGCTACCGTGGTCATCGCGACCAAAAGCGGTGCGCCCGCCTGGACCGCGGTCCAAAGCGCGGAACGAAACAGGTCGGCTGCGAGTGTTGGTGTCACTGAATCCCCCCTTTTGCGCTGTTCAGGTGAAGCTTCCCGCCAGGCTTCCCAGCAACAGCGGCCAGCCCGAGGCCAGCACGAAAATCAGCAGCTTCAGCGGAATCGAGACCATCGCCGGCGGCAGCATGAACATGCCCAGCGCCATCAGGATCGCGGACGTAACCAGGTCGATTACCAGGAACGGCAGATAGATAAGGAATCCGACGCGAAAGGCCGAGGTGAGCTCGCTCGAAACGAAAGCCGGCACCACGGCGTAAAAGGGCAGCTTGGTGGGATCGTCGACCGCGAGCGCGACGCCGCCCCGAGCCAGCAGCTTCCGCGCCATCTCGAGATCTTCTTTACGCGTCTGATGCAACATGAACTGCTGCAACGGCTCTTCCGCCAGTTGCAGTGCCTTGCCCGCCGCGAGCTTGCCGGCCAGATAAGGATCGAGCGCGGCCTTCTGGATTCGCTGCCAGGTCGGCGCCATCACCAGCACCGTGAGAAACAGCGCCAAGCCGGTGATAACAGTGTTGGGCGGGGTTTGTTGGAGCCCGAGCGCCTGGCGCAACAGCGAAAGCACGATCACGATTCGGGTGAACGAGGTCAGCATGATCAACACCGCGGGCGCGAGCGTGATCAGCGTGAGCAGGCCGGCGACTTCGAGCGGTCCCGCGGCGCGGCCGCCGGTCTCGATCTTGAAATCGAGCGCGGCGGCGTTGCCGTGTGCCGCCATGAGCAGAATCGGTACCAGACAGGTCAGCCAGATTGCGCGCGTGCTCCGCATGTTCGTAACGACCGCCTATTGCGTCACCAGCTGATTCAGATAGCCCTCGATACTGTTTTCGGTTTGCAAAGCCTTGGCGTTGGCCTGAAAGCTGTTTTGCAGAACCACCAGGTCGACCAGCGAGCTGGTGGTATCGACGTTGGAGCTTTCCAACGAACTCGACACGATCGAGCCGGAAGCCGCCGCGCCGGCGGTAGCGATCGTGGGTGAACCTGATTGGTTGGTCTGCTGGTACACGCCTCCAGAGGTGAGAGCCAGTCCCTGTTCCGAAGGGAAGGTGGCGATCGCGACCTGACCGACCTTTACCGTGTTGCCGTTGGAGTAGGAGACAGAGACCAGTCCGGTGTTATCGATCTGAACTCCAAGCGGCGTACCGACGCCGTTGCCGTCGGCGGAAGCGCTGGTCGAGTTGGCGGCTGCCAATTGAGTCAGGCTGCCGAAGTTGAGCGCGAGCGAAAGCGGTCCTGCGCCTGTCGGAGTTGCGGTAAG
>DATJOQ010000324.1:0-19872 GCA_035506935.1 Binataceae bacterium (SeqCode)
TTGCCCGAACTGATTTTCTCGACCTTGCTGCCGTCACCGAGCCACAGCGCGAGGCACCCTTTTTCGTCGACCACCAGCGCGTAACCGGAATTCTTCGCGCCCTCCCACTTGGTGATAATTCCCTGCGCGCCCTTGCCCGGCGTGGTCGGCCAGACCATTGCCTGCAGAGCGAACGACTCCAGGTTTTGCAGCACCGCGTTGTCGGCCACAAGCCCATAAGAACCGGCGTCGATTTCCTGCTTGCGGCCGGGATATTTTCCGGCCGCCGTGGTCTTTACGACTTGCTCTTTGAATCCCGGCCCAGCCGGATTCGTGTCACCGTGAATCAGTCGCACGATTTCCGCTTCGAATTCAGCGCCGCCGTCGACGCTGACCATGAACTTGATCTCATCTCCGGGAAATACACTAAGCTTGTCGCTGTAGCCGACGATTTTCATGATAGGCTCCTTACCAGTTGCGAAACCGACCCGAAGAGATGCGAATCAATTCAAGCCCAGATCCTTCAGTCGCCTGAGGAACACTCCGTGCTCGGCTTCGTCGCGCGAACTGAACGTCGCCTGCTCGTCTATTTTCGGCGGCACACCGCGCACGCCCGATAGCGTGGCGATTTTCCACTCGCTGTGAGGCTTGATGCACACGATGATGTACTTGCCGACGGTGGTAAGCCGATTCCGCCGAAGATAGATCAGCACGCGCTCCAACTCGTCGCTGTGAATACCAATCGGTTTGCGCTTGTGCTCTTCGATAATTTCCTTGGTGATCAGAGGCTTGATCGTGTCGGCCAGAATCCGCGCGTCGACCTCGTTGTAGGCCTTTTCCGCTTTCGAGTTCGCCATTTTATTTCCTCCGAACCATCAATCATCGACGTATTTTTCGGCTATCTGACGATGAGTCGCGAACCAGACGTCGCCCTTGCTCTGCATGTACTGGATCATTTCCTCGAAGCACTTAAGGCGCATTCCGCGGCCTGAACACTGCGGATGCTGACACGTGGTATACACGCCGCCGGGAATGCTCTCGTACATAAAATCGAAATGTCCGAGCCAGACCTCTTTTACTTTGTTCGGACTCGACAACGGCGCCGACCCATACCAGCCGTTCTTCGGATCCAGGTAATAAGACATGAATTCGTAGTGCGGAAAATCGTCGAGATCCCACATGAAAGGTATTTCGATTATCTTCGAAGGCTCGCCGAACTTGATATCGTACGGCTCCTCGAACTGGTAACTGTCTCCAATACGCAGTCTATAGGGAACGAAATCGCTTCCCTGCATTGAGCTGTCGTATAGATAACCCTCTTCGAGTAGCAACTGAGGCATCTGCGCACTGTAGTCGACTATCGGCGAGCGGAAGCCGATCGGCCGCACACCCGTTACCTTTTCCAGCGCATCGAGCTGCTGGCGCAAATAGCCGCGCATCTCCTCAACCGTAGTATTACTACCCAGCAACCCAACTTCTTTCGGCTGATGGTACATGCCGTGCGAGCCTAGCTCGTGTCCACGCGTTACGATCTCTTTAACCGAAGCCGGTTGATGCAGTGCCGTATGCCCGGGGACATAAAACGTTGCCCTGATCGAATACTTATCCAGAAGATCAAGGATTCTCCTTAATCCTTCAACACCGAATTCGCCGCGCGAGAGCGGATTCATCGTATGAAATTTGAAGCAGCCCAACCACAAGCTGGTCATATCTACATCGAACGAAAAACAGACCGCGAACCGCTTGCCTGCAGGCATTTTGATTGCCATATCGCGCCGCTCCTTAGACGACGTTAATCGAGTTGTGCATCAATCAGTATGTCTCTGAAATATCGCTAGCCTTTGGTTTGATCCCCGTCTCACTACTCACTCGATAATAATCCCGTCCGCCAGCTCTGAGCATTGATTACCAACTTTCACCATCCGATCACCTGCGCAGGCATTACTAGTGTCATTTGTCCTCTCGGATCTGCACCCCCGCAAAGTAATCCGTGCGCGCGATCGACCTGAACCGCGAGTACGTTGCCCTCGGAATATGACGGTTTGGTTTCGATTTTATGGCCGAGGTCGGCGAGCGCGCTCCGCACCGACGCATCCACGCGATCCTCTATTCGTAGGAGCCCCGGAGTGTTGTCGTGCGGAAAGAAAGTCGACGGAAAGTGACCGCTGGAAAACTTCGGCGCCTCGATCGCTTCCTGCAAATTCATTCCGAAGTCCACGACGTTGAGGAAGAATTGAAAGGTCCATTGATCCTGCTGGTCGCCGCCCGGAGTGCCGAAAGCGATATAGGGTTCGCCGTTGCGCAACGCCAGCGAGGGCGTCAGCGTTGTGCGCGGCCGCTTGCGCGGCATCACCGCGTTGGGATGGCGCTCGTCTAGATAAAAGGTTTGCAGCCGCGAGCCGAGCGGAAATCCCAGCCCCTCGACCACCGGCGAACTGGAGATCCAGGCGCCGCTCGGCGTAATCGCGATCATGTTTCCGCGACGATCGGCGGCGGTGACGTGGACGGTGCCACTACCCCAGCTTCGAGCCTCGGGGCGCGAGGCCGCCAGCGGCTTCATTCCGATCGGATCGCCCGGACGCTGCTCAAGCGACGCGTGCTTCGGATCGATCAGTTTGCGGCGGATGCTCGAGTATTCGGGCGACAGCAGTGCCTCCATCGGCACGCGCACAAAATCGGGATCGCCGTAATAGGCCTCGCGGTCGGCAAACGCGAGCTTGAGCGATTCAACGACAAGGTGGATATAAGCCGCCGAGTTATGCCCGGCGGCACGCAGATCGAAGCCTTCCAATAGGCGCAATTGCTGCAGAAACACCGGCCCTTGAGACCACGGGCCGCACTTGAAGACGGTAACGCCGCGATAATCCACCGAGGCTGGTTCTTCAAGCTTGGTGACGAAGTCGCGCAAATCCTGCGCCGCGAGCAAGCCGCCGTTGGCATCTGACCAAGCAACAATTTCGTCCGCAATATCGCCGCGATAGAAGCGATCGCGCGCAGCCTCGAGCGCCGCAACTCTCCCGCGATTTCGCGCTCCGGCCTCGGAGTCGAGCAGCCGCCTGAAAAAATGCGCCAGCGCCGGATTCTTGATAATCGTGCCAACGTCGGGACGCTGGCCGTTGCTTAAATACAGCTTGGCGCTGGACGGCCATCGCTCGCGAAAGTTCTGCGCGTTGGCTTTGATCGATCCCGCGCCGGCCGTTCCTCGCATCCCGGTCCAGGTGCTGCCCTCGCCGCTCAAACCAGCGTGCATCGGAAACCCGTCCGCGCATAAAGCGAGCGCCGGTTCGACAACGTCGGCGAGCGTCAGGCTGCCGAAATGCGCAAGCGCCGTCACCAGCGCGTCGAGCGCCGCCGGCACTCCCGCGGCGAGCAAGCCTTCACCCGGAATCAGATCGATGTTGCGGCTTTTGTAAAAGGCGATCGTGGCGCGCGCCGGCGCCATCGTATTGCCGTTGATGCTGACAACACGATTGGCTTCAGCGGAATAGATAAGCATCGGCGCCTCACCGCCGATCGTGTGCATATGGGGATTCACCACGCCTTCGACGAAAGCCGCGGCGACCGCGGCGTCGATCGCGTTTCCTCCACGCGCGAACATGCGCGCTCCAGCCGCGGCCGACAGGTAATGCTCAGTGGCTATCATCACATGACGGCCCATCACCAACGGACACAGAGTATTCATGGCTACATCATCCAATTACTAGCGCCGTCTAATCGATAAACTTTTGTTTCTATTCCTTGATATACGACAGTGGTTGACCAGCGATGAAGCGCTCAAGGTTACGGCGGTATTCCTCGGGCTTTGCCACCTCCTCGATTAGCCATTCGATATCGCGTTCATAAAAATGTGACATGACCGCAAATAAGGTATTGTATGCATCGGGATAACGATTGCATACAAACGACACGGTATCGGGCCCGGTTAACTGAACCGACGGCGAGTACTCCTGTACCAGTTGTAAATCGCTGAGATCGTCGCGCCGATCGTCATCCAAAAAGCGCGCGTTCTCGCTTATCATTCCCGTGACCAGGGTATTATCCTTGTGGGAGAGATCGATCTCGAACGTAACCGGCAACTTGACCTCGATCGCGGCCGAGCGAAGCTTCTTGGCTTTCTGAACCGCGCGCTTCGCCGCTTCGCGAATTCTCGCATGACTTTCCGACAGCGGCAGATGCTCGCCCTCGAAATATCCAAGCGATTTTTTGACCGCGACGTATTCGATATCGCCCAGGACGGTTCGCGCCTGCTCAACGGTCTTGTCGTCACCGGTGAGCAGAATCACCGGCACGCCCATGCTGCCCGCGAGAAATCCGTTGAGCCCGTATTCGCCTATCGACAAGCCGTTGACGCGGACGTCCTGGAATGCAGGAATCCAAGTGTGACTCAGGATGCCGTCGGCGGTGCCGGCCTTCGAGTGATAACCGACGAAGAAGGCGGCGTCGAACAGCGCGTTGAAGCCCTTGAACTGGCAAAGCTCACGCTTCATGCCCGACTTCAGATGCGCTTTGTGATGAAGGTCCTTCTTCTTGATGTTGCACATGTAGCCGTGTGAATCGGAGACCACGATATCGCTAGCGCCTCCGTCTAGCGCGCCCTGCACGGCCGCGTTCACGTCTCCCGCCATCACCTGGCGGAAAGTAGGATAGGCTGGAAGTCCGAGGAACACCTCTTCGATTTTTTCGACCCCGGATATACCTTCCATATCGACGGAGATGAAAATTCGCACGATCTACCTCTTATTTCAGGACAGCGGCGGCTGCTATTTTGCGCGAGCCAAACTATCGGCGCAGCAATAGCAAGTCGTTTACCTAGTCGTTTACGTAATTGCGCGCCACCTCACGCATCGTAGTAAACCATATTCCCGGTTTCGCCACGCAGTACTGCATTACACTCTCAAGCCAGTTGACTTTGAAGTCGCGGCCGCAGCACTGTGGATGTAAAATCGTATTCCACACCCCGCCCGGGACGCTCTCATAACAGTAATCGAAGCTCGAGGTGAATATTTCCTTGGATTGTGACGGCGTATGGAACGGCGCCGGATTGAACCACGGATTCTTGCCGTCGAGATAGTAGCCAAGGAACTCGAATTGGGCAAAGTCATTCGTGTCCCAATGCAGCGGGATTTCGAGCAACTTCGAGGGCTGTCCCCAAGTAACCTCGAATGGCTCCACGGTCTGGATCTTGTCGCCCAAACGCAGCCAATAGGGCAGAAAATCGTGGCCTTGGAGGCTGCTGTCGTAGATAAAGCCCAGGTCGATCAGCGCCTGCGGAACGGTGTCGCCGAGCCAATCGCCAATAGGCGAGCGAAATCCAACCGGTCGCTCACCAACCGTTTTTTCAAGCAGCTCAATCTGTTGCTCGAGATACTGACGCTGCTTCTCGGGGCTTGCCGGCGCCACGCCACTCATCGAGAGACCGACCTCGGACGGCTGATGGTACATGCTGTGGGCCGCGATTTCGTGGCCGCGCCGATGCGCTTCCTGCACCACTTCTTTGAAAACAATCGCGCTGTGACCGGGAGTAAAGAAGGTGGCCTTTATATGGTACTTGTCCAGCAGATCCAGGATGCGCGGCATCGCCACGCGCGGACCGAATTCGCCGCGCGAAAGCGGATTGGCTGTGGGCGAGCGGAAAAATCCCAGCCATAGCGCCATTGCGTCGATATCAAAACAGAAGCACACCGCGGTTTTTTTGCCCGCCGGCATTTTTACTCTGGCCATTAAATCCTCGCGTGCTTTAGCAAGCCGACTCGCTCCGCGCAGCCAGCTTTAGTCAGATCTCGTGACAGTTCGTTTACGTTGCGAATTGAACTTAACTCGTCCATCCAGCCTCGCATGTAATACAAGCTGCGGCGCCTGTTCAAGGCTTGGGCCAAGCGAAATCGAAATCTCGACGCGCATTTCATCCACCGCCACTGAGCGCGCGATGTGGCGGCGAATTAACCACGCCGCGCGCCTTCTCAGATGCTTTATCTTTAAGCGCGAAGTTAACGATACGGTTCACGAATCGTTCAAGCTGTGCGCAAAAAACCGCCAACAGCGCAATTATTGGGCATGCAGCAGCAACGAATTCGTAAAGCGTCATCCAGCGCATCCGCTCGCCGAGGTAGATAACGTAGGGTTGATGGATCAGATACAGCCCGTAAGAGAATACTCCGACATAAGCAATCGCAGCTTCAACTCGCGCCAGCCGCCGGCTTTGAAAAGCGATATGTGCGAGGATCACCGACAACCCCGTGCCGATCAGAGCGTCAGTCAAAGTGTAGGCGAGCGGCAATTCGTAACTCTACAGTCCGGCAGTGTAGATAAGTACTCCAGCGATCAGCGTGAGCGGATTGAACAATCGCGCGTCGATCCACGCGCGGTTCTGCCGATACCACATTCCCACAACCATCCCGAGCGAGAATTCCCATAAGCGGCATCCGCAGAAACCGCCCAGCAGCCAATTTCCAGAGCCGCGGATCACGAACAGCAGCAGATAGCGGCTGACGATCGTTTCGACACCGCAAATCACCAGGTACCATCCGGGGCCAATCTTTTGCAGCAGTCGGAACAACAGCGGGAAGACGATGTACAACTCGAGGATCAGATCAAAATACCACCACGCGGCGTTGGCGTAGCTGAAGATCATGTAAATCGGGATGATGCGATCGCCGAAAAAACTCAGGATGAAGCGGTAATCGAGCGGCTCGAGATGCGCCTGGAACGGCGACACCAAATATATGATGTGGGCGACCCAGTACATCGGGAACAGCCGCAGCACACGCGATCGGTACCATGCGCTCCATCCGCCGTCAGGATTACCGGTGCGCGCGAGCGAGAACGTCAAGCCGAAACCACTCATCAGCAGAAACACACCGACCGCGTGGAAGCCGACGTTCGCAACAGCGACGAAAAATCCCTTACCGACGCACAGCAAGGATGAAACCAACGAGTCGGCGCCGCACTGATTGAGGAAACTCGCGAAATAGTGCGCTCGCAGCGCGTCAGGGAAGCGATTGTCCTCGTAGGTTTTGAAGAAATGAAAGAACACGATCCATAGGATCGAGAGCCCTTTAACGCCATCGAGCCAGAAAAGCCGGGCGGCCGGCGACTTCTGCGTCGTCACCGCCGCCACGTCATCACCGGACGCAGGTGATATAGGTCCAGCAGGCATCGAACTCGGTGCGGCCGGCGAACAGAGTATCGATCGCGCGGCGGATCAGCGCTACGCGTTCTTCAACCGCCTCCGCCGTCGGCTTTCGTCCGTCGACTTTTTCATTGCCGCCGACCCAACCCAGCACCGCGTCGTGATAGGCACACAGGAACTCGCACCATTCATCGACGCGCGCGCGAATATTTCGCTCCGCCACAGACTCGATCTGGAAGCCCGCGCCGCGAAGCGTGTTGAGATAAAAATCAAGGCGCCGCGGCTCGACGAACACGCGGTTACGAAACGCGACGTGCGCTTCCATGCGTGGACCGTCATCGAGAATCGGACGATAGGCCGCGTACCGGGGATCAGTGCGGACGATTCCTTCGGCCAGATCGTTAACTACCCAGACGGTCTCATCCAGGATCCACTGATTGGGCTTGGCACGTGGATTACGGATATTCCCCGAATTGATCAGCAATTTGCCGCCGGGCCGCAGTACCTTAGCCCACGCTGCTGCGGTATCTTCGAGGTCGGTATAAAGATGCACCGCGTTGGTGCATGCGATCAGATCGATGCCGCGTTCAAGCAGCGATGGATCCAGAACCTCGTCCAGCCGCTGCAGCCGGCGCGTTTCGGGCAGTACGCGCAGCAGGCGGAAACTCACGCGCGGGTCCGAGGCGAATTTTTCCACCGCCACGCGCAGAAAGCGTGGCGAGCTGTCGACGATTAAAAATCCGGCCTGGCGATCGAAGATCCTGAGCTTCAAACGGTCGAGCAGGATTCCGGTTCCACCCGAGTAATCCACCAGGATATCGCCTTCTTTGAGATTGCTCGCGAGCTCGTCGACCACCAGGTCGAGATTGCGATACCATCCGTGCCCCTCGACCCGATCGTAAGCCAGGCCGAAACGATCCACTGGCTGACGAGCCCAATCATCGGCGGGGACGCGCGCGAAATTCTCCGGCCAACTGAACGGCCTGGTGCTTTCGGTGGAGGGCGCCACCGGCTGCGCAACCGCGGCGTGAAGTTGAAGCAGCGCCGAGACGTCGCGTTCCGGCAGCCGGCCCCATCCGCAAACCGTCGCTGCGCCAAAACCGTCGACGTAAGCTCGCGCAGTCTTGGCGCGCCTGACCGCGCCCTCGACCCCGTCGGCCAGATGAATCAGGCCAAGAAACAGTTGGGTTTCATCGCGCAGGATCAGGCGCGACATAGGCGAAAAATAGGATTCCTCGGCGAGCGCCGGCACCGGCATGTGAAGCCAATTGAGCGGCCGGTCCAGAGTAGTTGCCAGCGCGTTGGCTACTTCGACCAGCCGGCGCGCGTCCTTGGCACTGGCCTGGCGGTACCGCTCGTCGCCGTAGCACAGATGATAACCGAGCTCGACCGCCGACGGTACGTGGCGGCTCAGCCGAAGCAGCCGTTCGATAATGCCGGCGCGCACATCTTCGAACCATGCCGGCATCGCGCCCTCCAGCATCGCGAACTCGACGTTGGTATCCCATTGAATCGCGAGCTGATCCGCGGGAATCGCTCTTACGATCAGAGCAACCTCTTCTAGCATGCGTGCTTCGTAAATTGGCTCGACTGCGCTTTGATCCTCGCGTGCTACGAAGGCACCGATCGGAGCGAGCGGGGTTGGCAGCGAGACCTGCAAACGGCAATGGCCAGGGACGATTCCATCGCGCTTGAGCGTTGCGAATACGCGGTAAGATGCGATCGCAGCCTCGGCGTAGCCCAGCCGCTCGAACACGATATCGGTGGCCGACACGCCCTCGCGCAATCGCAACCGCGGCAGCGCGCGATAATGATCCGGGCCGGGTGGACATACTTCGAACTCCGGCCGCGAGCTTAGCAGCGGATACTGCCATACGATCCAATCTGCGCGCGGGCCGGTTTCTCCATCCGGGATTCGCCTCAGGCAGGGACCGAGCACTTGGCTGACCGATCTCAGCACCTGTTCGGCGTCGGCAAGCGGCACGCTACCCACCAGGTGCACGCCCGAGGCAAAGCGTGAGTCGGATGCGATTACAGATGAGTCCGACATAACTGCTCTCCTTTTACATCATTTGGAGATCATCTGGAGATCACGCGATCGCGAACACCGTCGAATCAAACCGCCTTCTGCGGACCGTTGCTCAATTGTTACTTGGCCGCCGAGAATTTGGTTGGCGCCAGAATCGTATTAGTGATCGACGCGACCAGCGGACCCTGCTCTTCGCTCTTGGCACGTCCGGCGATCCATTCGGGGTCGGCCGCGAACGTTCCGAGCCTCTTTTCACGATCGGCCAGTGACTCCCACTGCAGCATATACGTGAGATCCTGATTGGATTCCCCGATCACAGTGGTCCAAAAGCCTGCCTGTCGAATCCCGTGCTTTTCAAACAGCGGGAGCGTCAGCGTTTCGAAACGGCGCAGGAGATCGGGAAGCCGGCCGGGCATGCAATGGTAAACGCGGAGCTCGTAGATCATCTTATTAATTCCTCCGAGATTGATCTGGCTTTTACGCCCTGTGGGCCGGTAAATCCAACGCGGACGAACTCGTGCGGTTACCTGGCGTCAGAACAGGCTTCATCCCAGATGATTCGGGCTGGCAGCCTTGAGGCTGGGAAGCACGCGGAAGCGGTTTTGTCACGGTCTTGAAACATAAAACGTGCGACGCCAACCTGTGGAAATTGTAGGCTCGCGGCTGCTCTGGGTGCTGGACAAGGCATGGGGTTCTGATCTAACCCAAGTCAGAGGTTGCTTGAGCAAGGTTCCAACAGGGAGGAGAACCAAGCATGAAGACTAACTTCTTTCGCTCGGGCTTTTTCTTGCTAGCCATCGCTCCTGCGGTTGCTCTCCTGCCCCGCGCGGCATTTGCACAGCAGAAGCTGGGCGCACCGCCGGGAAAAGGGTCTTTCGTCAGGTATTGCGCCTCATGCCACGGTGTCGACGGCAAGGGCGACGGGCCGATGGCCAGTATGCTGAGCACGAAGCCCTCTGACCTGACTCAGCTGGCCAAAAAGAACAACGGCACCTTCCCAGCGTTGAAGGTTGCGGACATTATCGATGGCCGCAATAACGTCTCTGCGCATGGAACACCGGATATGCCCGTATGGGGTGAGCGCTTTGCCGAGACCGAATCCGGATCAGGCTCGCACACACAGCAGACCGCGATTCGCGAGCGAATTCAATTGATAATTCGCTACATAAATCATATTCAGGAAAAGTAAACACTGACGCCGCCTTACCGACGGTAAGAGCGGCCGAACGTAGTTACGAGCGCTCCGACCGGGGTGCGAGGCTTCGAGCCTCGCACCCCCCGCACCAATTACTCGTTTCTGCAGGGGAAGTTGGGATTGTTGACGTCGAAGATCACCTGATTATTGACCGCATACCACATACCCTTAATCATCACGAAAGTATTGTCGTACTGCCCTCCATCACTAACCGTGGTGGTGGTGGTTGGAGGCTGCGCTTCGTCATCGGGCCCCGTCAGGCTGTTCCAATAAGCCGTCATCGTGGCTTTATTGCCCTGAACGTTGATGCACTTGGCGGTAACGATGTGGTGGCCAAGCTGCGGCCGCGGATAATCGTTACCCAAGCCAATCGCCGTAAGAAACGCAACGATGTTGTCATGGCCCAAAGCCGTGCATCCACCGCCAGACGTTCCGTCGGTGCCACTGGTGGCGCCGTTGGGGCTGTAGCCCATCGGAACTAACGTCTGCGTCTGGCGATTGTTGTACAGCAGAATATAGCCGCCATTGTCAGCGAAGAGATCCGCTACTCCGTTGGCGTCACCCGAGTCCAGATTATGCGCGTAGGCGTCCCATAGCTGATCGATCGCCACAATGTCTTCGGCCGGACCTACGCCGCATGTTTTGACCGGATCTATAGGCTGTGGCTGCTTCGCGCCCGCCACGCCACCAGTGAAACTGAGCACGGGAAGGACGAGCAGCGAGATCAGAATCAGGTAATGTATTTTCATGTTTTTGCCCTCCGACCATTTTCGACCATCCAAGAGATAACGTGCAGTAAAAGGCGCATTTCGCACATCGCGAGCGGAGGCGCGCGACGGCTGTGAAGGTGATTCAGCCTCATCTGTCCTGCTCCCGAAATTGCCGCGTGCTGGTCGCACGACGGTCCGATGATGTTATTGTCGAGCCGCGAATCGCGGCTAGCGCTGCTTCACTTTGTTCATGTTACACGCCTAAAAGTTTCATTTGTCAAGCAGAACGCATAATAAACGGCATAAGCGCAAATTGTGTATAAAATGCTAACGCAGCTTCGCCTAAAACCGACAAAATGCGTGCTTCTGCGAGCCAGACGCTTCTGCTATACCGCTATAGGCGAGCCTCGCGCGTTTGCTTGAGGGAGATCCCCGCCACATGTCGAAAGCCGTTCCCATGGCCGACGGTAAGTTTTCGGGTGCTACCGGCGATTCGTCGCGCGAGGCGGGGACACCTCATGTAGCGGAGACTTTTCAGCAATCGAGTGAAGACAAGTGGGCGGCCCGATTGGTCGGTGCCGGTTCGCTCCTGACGCTGCTGTACGAAGTCGCCTTCCTGATTCTCGATCGCCGCTTTCTCTCGCTGAGCCGTCCGCCGGTACTGATTTTTCATCTGATAAACATCGCGCTCTTCGCCGGAGCGGTCGTGATGACGGCCAATGTCGGCCCCTGGATCCAACGCAACTGGAAACTGCTGGCTTTCTCATTCAGCAGCGCGATGATCGCAAGCTCCACCTGCATCGCGCTAGTTACTGGCGAAAAGGAGCCACTGTTTATCGCGCTGATGCTCTTCCTGGCCGGGACCGGACCATTTTTGTCCTGGGGAGAACGCACACAGGCACTACTCTCGATCGTCGCGTTTATTTCCTTTACGATCGTTGCTGGAAGCTTGCCCAAGCAACCATTCGACGCTTACCAATTGCTTGGAATCTTGATCGCAGCGGCGATCGGAATGTTCTCCACCGCTTTGGAAAGACGGCTTCGACGCGCCCGCCGTCATGCGGAAGCTGAAATGCTCAAGGGCCGCGAGACTCTGATGGTCCAGGAGCGGCTGCGGCTGGCCGGGCAGTTAGCCTCGGGAATCGCCCACGACTTGAACAACACTCTAAACGTGATCAGATTGCGGCTGGCCACGCTCGCACAGGACGAATCAGTTCAAGCTGGCCACGCGGAGCGGCTGGAGGTTATGGATCGCGCGATCGAAGACGCCGCGCGAACCGTTTCACGCGTTCGCGAACTGGGCCGGGGCGGCGGCGATTCCCAGCGCGAACCCGCGCAACTGGCCGAAGTGATCGCGCAGGCGCTCGATCTCGCCCGCTCGAGTATCGAGGAAACCTCGTCGTTGCACGGGGCGCCTATCAAGATTGAATCGCACGTCCCGAGCACGCTGCCCTATGTTAAGGGACCGGCGTCGGACCTGCGGCAGGTGTTTTTAAATCTGCTGCTCAACGCAAGCGAAGCGATGCAGCGGCACGGCAAGATCAAAATGGACTCAGCGGTCGAGAGCGACGCAGTGACGGTGCGAGTTTCTGATGACGGCAGCGGCATTCCCCCCGAACATCTGGCACGCATCTTTGAGCCGTTCTTCACCACCAAAGGAGCACACGGGACCGGTCTTGGCTTGTCGATCGCGCGAAGCATCATGGACGATATCGGGGGTAGCATCAGTGCTTCCAATAAACCCTCGGGCGGGGCGGTATTTACTCTTAAATTCCCCTTCGCAGCGCCTTCACTCGCTCCCAAGCGGCGCACGACCGCCAAGCCGGCGGGCGACGGCTGCCATTTCCTGATCATCGATGACGACCTGCAGAATCTCGACGCCTTGCGAGAGAGTCTCGCGATCAAGGGACACAAGGTGGACACCGCTTGTTCGGGAGTTGAAGCTATCGAAAAAATCCGTTCGGGTTCGTCGTACGATATCGTTCTCTGCGATTTGGGGATGCCGGGAATGAACGGATGGGAAGTCGCGCGCCAGGCTCGCGAAATCGCGGACAAGCTCGATTTCTACATCGTGACCGGATGGAGCAAGAACGTCGAGGTTGAGAAGCCTTCAACGGTTTCCATCTCCGGCGTGCTATCGAAGCCGCTGGACCTGGACAAGATCGAGCAGCTCGCCGCGGCTTACTGTCCGAATTAGATTTACAGACCGAACAACTCGACACTGTGATCGTAGGTCACGATTCCAGCGGCATGGAAACCATCAGCCGCAGCGCCATCAATTTATAGGCAAGAAACCATAGCGTAATCAGCAAGGTGCCGATTCCCACCGAGATCGGATAAAGGATCGTGGGCGCGTCCATCACCAACGGCAGCAGCGCCACCGCGAGCGCGGGCGGCACATGCAGATCAAAGACGCGCAGTACCAGGATCCCCCATGCCATGCTGCACGCCGCGGCCGCCGGCCCTACTCCCAAGGTGGTCCAGAAGAAAAACCCGCCTGCGGCAGTCAGAAAGCAGGCGACCGGCAATACCATCGGCCGCTTGGCCCATGGGCAAATCGCAGTATGACCAAACATTTCGAATCCAATCACCACCAGCGGCGGAAAAAGGATCAGCCGGAGCCCCGTCAGCTTAACCGCGAAAACCCCCAATACGACAAAAATCATCAGAGCCGATAGCCAGTAATAATTCGGGAAAACCATTTCGATTACGTCGTCCACGACGTCATCAGGCGTTGGCTGCGGCGGGGCAGCGGAAGCGACGGCAATCCTCTTCCGTAGCAGTGAGAGTATCGCCAACAAGCTGGTGCCGAACAGGATGCCCGGCGGATACCACCAGGTCTTCACGCCGAGCACCAGCGGCAGCAGACCAGCCGAGAGCGCTGGTGCGATCGGCGACTTGAGTGCCACTATCAAGCCGATCGAGCCGCCAACCACCAGCAGCACCGAGCCGTAGCCGTACGGCATCGTGCGCGTAATCAGGATTCCGATGGCGCCGGTCAGTACCGGTGTCACCGCGAGCATAAACGGCGCGCTCGCCCAGGTGCCGCGAGGTCGCGTCAGGACATCATGGGACAGGGCAGCGAGCTCGGGAAAAAGAAGATAGAATGCCCCGGTGCCGCATGCGGTTGCGGCGACTATCGCAATATAGATGAGAGCTAGCAGTTCGCCGCTTAATTTTTGCCGCCGATCGCTGTTCATTCGAGGCGCGATCTCTGATGTGGCTGGAAAATCCTCATACTTTGTCAACACCGATACCGCTGCGTTTTCGCGAATTTGTCACGACGGGCGGCAAACCTGTCACCATTCCCAAACGTATATCAGGTGCTCTTAATCGACACCGTGGCGACTGTCTACTGATCTGCGCGCCGCGGTCGTCATCTCGGGGGTGGGAGTAGCGTGAGCAGCATTGCCAGGCTGGGTGTCGCGATTGCCCTGGCAACGCTGGCCGCATGCATCGTAACGACCGCGTCCCGCGAGCTGCCGTCGATCGATCCCGTCAATAACGTACAAACCGCAGGCACTGGGCCAATTTCGGGAACCTGGCAGGGACGCTCGACCAGTTATTCGAACGAAATCCGCGATATAACGCTGAGAATGAATCAGGATGGAATGCGGATTTCCGGCGATTACGATTGCTCACCACATAATGCCTTTTGCCGCAATCTCGACGACAGCGGCACAGTCTCCGGAAAATTCACCAACGACAAGCTCGCGATCGAAATCATTCTGTCGCCCGACAATTCACAATGCTTTTTCACGGGCAAGGTCGCCGAATCGCTGATATACGGCGATTACGAATGCGTCGACCGCGCGCGCATCGTCGAGATTGGCACCTGGCGAGTCAAACGGCTCGGCTGATTATCGGCGCCACGCTTTATATCCGACACTACTCCGTACGATTCTCAGCGGCATTCGGTGGCGCGACCGCCGCTTTGACGATCAAATCATTCTGCACCGACCTTACTCCCGCAACCGCGCTCGCAACATTCCCCGCCTCCACCACCTGGAACTGGGAGTCGACGAAGCCGCTCAGCTCCACCACGCCTTTGTACGTCTTGACGTGAATCTCGAGCGCGCTCACCTTCGCATCCATCGTTAGGTCGGTTTTGACTTTGGCCGTGATCGTGGAGTCATCGATATATCCGCCGGTGCTTTCCTGCGTCGGCGTCGCAGCACACGAAGCGGCAACCGCACTCAGTGTAATCAGTATCGCCAGCACGTAACGCGCGCGCGCCGCCGTGACACGCTGGATTGTCTTCTCGCTCATAGCGCCTCCTGAGATATTTTCACCTCCTGAAATATTTCAGCAGATTTAAGGCGACGTGTAAGGTTTCTGTTCCTCGCCACCGCGATGAAACCGCCGCACGGAAATCCCAGCGATGGGAGACTAGCGGGTAATCTTTACAAAAGGCACCATCCGCCAACCGTTTCTGGAGCGGCGCAAACCGATTCATCATCACTACGGTAGCCGCTTGCACGTGATAATCGTCGCATTCGCGTTAGAGTTTCTGCTGCTGACTTGCGAGCAGCCCAATCGATGGTTCGCTTTTTGCGTAGAGCGCAAGGACCTTCGACCATCGACCTCAAAGGGGGATGTCAACTTGCCTCATCTGAGCGAAATTCAGATCCTGCGATTCCTAACCCAGTTCGCTCTACTCTTTCTGACTGCCCGGGCGCTTGGCGATCTCATGAAACGACTGGGACAGGCGACCGTCATCGGAGAATTGCTCGCCGGCATTTTGCTGGGCCCGTCATTATTGGGACACGCTGCGCCCATCGCGTATCGTCTGCTTTTCCCCGCCGATCCGCTCTCGGACCATCTACTGGAGGTGGTCGCCTGGATCGGCCTTATCCTGCTCCTCCTATACACCGGGCTGGAGACCGACCCGGAAATCCTTCTACGCGTCGGCCGCACTGCGATAACGGTCTCATGGCTCGGGATTGCGATTCCATGGGTCAGCGGATTTGCGTTGGGTTGGATGATACCGGCCGCCTACCTGGCTCACGCCAATAGCCGTCTGATTTTCGCACTCTTCATCGCGGTTGCGATGTCGATCTCGGCGGTGCCGGTGATCGCAAAAATCCTGATCGATCTCGACCTGATGCGCCGCGATCTCGGCCTGGTGATTCTCGCTGCCGGAATCCTCGATGACACCCTGGGCTGGCTGATGCTCTCGATCATTGCTGGTCTGGCCGCTCACGGCGCCATCGACGTGAAGTCATTGATCTCGATTCTGGTCGCGGTCTCGCTGTTCGTTCTGTTCTGCTACTACGTCGCAGCCAACCTGGTCGTTCGTATGATGCGCTGGGTCGACGATCTCGCAATTGCTGAACACGCGGGCATTACCACCATGGTGGGGCTCGCGGTGATTTGCGCGATCGTCACGCAGGCGATCGGAATCCACGCGGTGTTCGGCGCGTTCGTCGCGGGCACGATGCTGGGGCGTTCGGCGCGTGTTCGTCAAAACGACCGCGACGAGCTCGAAGCCGCGACTATCGGAGTGTTCGCGCCGCTGTTTTTTGCCTATTCGGGGCTCAAGGTCGACATCTTCGCCTTGCAGGGGGTGGGCGTTCTGACGTTGGTGCTGGCTATCGCGATCTTGGGCAAGGTGATCGGATGCACCGCTGGATCACTGGTCTCGGGCCTGAATCTTCGCGAATCGTTGGCGGTCGGTGTCGGCATGAACGCGCGCGGCGGTATGGAAATAATCGTCGCGCTGATCGGGCTCAGCCTGGGCGTCCTCAGCTCTCAGATGTACGCCATCATTATTATAGTCGCGATTGTGACCTCGATGATGACGCCGCCTCTGCTGAGCTGGCTTCTGTCACAGGTCGGTCACAGGCCCGGCGAAGCCGAAAGGCTGCAGCGCGAAAATCTGCTGGCGCGGCTGCCGTTTAACAAACAAGGCGCCAAATTGCTGGTGTTGAGCGGCGGCGGTCCACACGCGCTGCTCGCCACGCATATCGCTGCCGCACTTGCCAACCATCCGGATGCCAGCATCACGGTCTTTCGCGTCGTAACTGCCGACCAGGATCCTAAATCCGCCAAATTCAGCGAGCTGTTTGAGCGGATCAAAGCGCTCGCCGAACTGAGCGGCGTTCGTAACGTCCATCAACGGTCCATGCAGGCTGACTCGGTGGCCGACGCCGTTATCAAGGAAAGCGAGCGAGGTTACGACGCGATTTTTGCCGGTGCATCCCGAGTGGCGGAGGGACAACCTTTGGGCGGAGGACTCCTGCGCGAGCTGGTCGACAAAGCGATGGCGCCGGTTGTGATCGCTCGCAGTGGCCCTGATTCGGCCATGCCGCTGCGCCGCGTTCTAGCGCCCACCACCGGCGCTCCGTTTTCGCGCCTCGGCGCGACCATCGCGATGCTCTATGCGCATTCCACGCGCGCGACGCTGACCACGCTTTACGTGCGCGAGGTTCCGTTGATCTCGCTGCGTGGCCTCTATCTGCGCAGCGGCTCCCGTGCCCGTTTCCAGTCGATCGAGACGCACGATGAACTAAAGGCCTATGCGCAAGAATTCGAAGTCAGCATCGACACCCAAGTCGCAACAGGCAACCGGCCTGAAACCGCGATCCTGGCCGCCGCCGAAAGAGGAAAATTCGATCTGCTCGTGATGGGCGTGCTGTTCCGCTCGTCGGAAGAACATTTGTATTTCGGTCCCAAGGTCGAGCATATATTACGCAACGCACCTTGCGCGGTCGCGGTCGTGGTCCCTCCCCAGAAGGTCTGAGAGCCGTTGGTCGCGCGTCTCTTAGTTCCGCCTCGCCTTCACTGAATCGACGGCTCCGTAGACTGTACAATTAGAAGCCTCGCTGTCGTTTTCTTTTCCTTTCACTCACTAGCTATCATTAGTATTTACCTTCTCTTGACTACTTATTTACGCTGACTCTGCACACCGAAGCGATACTCTTTTTTCTTTCATCTTGGCTTATAATTGTCGGCGATATTATGCACTTTTTGCCAAGTTTTTCCATTACTCACTTTCAAATGACTGGACTACGCACTGCTGCTTTTCTAGTATGCCGCGAAACCGCGACGGGCTGGCTAATCGCTGAAATTTACCGTTTAGACTGACTTCGGTTTTCTAACCACCTCTAATGTGAATTTTGTGCGGCACATTAAGGCATTGGTCTGGTCGCGGAAATACTGTCGAGAGGTTTGATTCTTATGCTGCGTAGTCTCCGGATCCGAGCGAATCTGTGTATCGCTACCGCGATAATATTATTGGTATTCGCCAAGGCGGGGTACGCCGCGCCGGTAATTACCGGATGGACGTGGCCTACTCCTCCAACGCCAAAACCAAAAAGCACACCGACTCCGATCGCTAAGCCAACGCCGACACCAGTCGAACCTACTTCGGCTCCCACTACTCCGGCTCCGCCGACGCCGGCACCCACTGCGGGAGCGGGACACTACTCGATGCTCGTTCCTGGAGCGACGCTGCCGAGCGAAGACTCCTGCGCAGGCGCAGTTAACGCTTCCCCGATCGTTGAGAACGCGCCGTGGAACGAAAACGACGGTACCGGATACAACTCGAACGTGCCGCCCTCGGGTGGAGTTCCGAGCTACTTTTATGAAAACGCCGGGATCGGAGAACTTACTAATTCGGATTTCGCGACCGTGGACGGTGCGTACGCAGGAACCACCGACGACATTTTCCGCGTCTACGCCTGCAAATGGGGAATCGATGAAGACTACATACGCGCGCAGGCATGGATAGAATCCGGCTGGCATCAAGATTGCGCCGCGGCGCACGGCGGCACCGGATGTAACGAGGGCGGCGACGAGAACAATCCGCCCGGCTGCACCTACAACATTGTGGACACCCTGATATCGGTTGGCGGTTTATTCTGCGATCTGGAAGGATTCGGCGGATTATCAGGCTCGAACCAGTACGATTCGTGGTCAATCGTCCAGAACAAAGTCTATTACCTATGGATGACCTGGCCGATGATGGAAGAATCGACTCCATTCGGCGTCGATTACCGTTACGCCGAGATGAGAGGCTGTGTGAACGGCGACCAGTATGACTACTTCAATTCACAAGGCAGCGGCGCTGATTATCAGAACGCGGTCGGCGCTGCAAAAAGCGACCCCGACGGCGCCTCGAAGGTAGCCGGCTGGAGCAATCTGCAATATCTCGCCTATGGATGCGTCGACACTCATTACTCGGGCGACTGGTTTAACGGGATTGCCGATTCATATCTGAGTGCATTCCTCGACGCGTTAAGCAGCGCGCCATGGCCCGGCGGAATCAAGTAGTCGCGCAGCGAGAAGTCGCCCCTGATCGGCCCTGTCGCGGAACGCGCTGTGCCGATCAGGATTTCATACGCACAGTAATTTTAAACCCAATCCTACCTGAATGAATTATGCGGTATCGGCTCCTTGATGGAGCCGGTACCGCTGCAACACTTCTGTTTGGTACGAGCAGAAAAAGAAATCGTTACGAGTGTCAGCAGAGCAAAGCTAAATACATCGTTGAATACTAAGTCGTCGACATCCACTGTTGCATCTTCACTCAATTGCGCGAGCAGTGTTGAAAAAAGTCTCGTAGCGATCCCGCAAGAACGATCGATCTCGTCACCGCCACTGTAATTTCTACCGAAGGAACTCGTTCCTACAGCGCTCTGAACTGCCTGCTATTTGGACAAATCTCGCCGGAGCTTGCCATTTCGAACAATACCGTCGGTGGCACTCGTCTTGCTGCCAGCAGTGTCTGAGCGCGACGCTCCGATTTGCAAACCGAGACGCCAAAAATACGGTAGCACTTCCCCGTATTTGCAGCGTCAAAGATGAGATCGGCAAAGCTCGCGCTCAC
>DATJOQ010000325.1:0-6688 GCA_035506935.1 Binataceae bacterium (SeqCode)
TGGCGGCTGGGGTTCGCAGCACGATGGGGATACGGGAGATCGCGCGTCCGCTGATGCTCGAGCTGTGTCGTCGAACTGGTGAAACGATAACGCTCAACGAACTTTCTGGTCTCGAGCGCGTCTGCATCGACGTGGTCGACACCCCCGCGCCGCTGATGACCGTGGTCAGGCCGGGTGAACATGTAAGCCTGTTGTTCGGCGCGACCGGAAAAATTCTACTCGCCTGGATGGAGCCTTCGGCGATCGATGCGGCGATCGCCCAGTTGGTTGCGCGCGAGCGCGGCCGGATAGATCGCCCGGCGCTCGTTCGTCAGCTCGCGCGTTTCCGTTCGCAAGGTTTCGCAATGACTCGGGGCGAGCGCGTGGCGGGCGGAACCGCTGTTGCCGTTGCTGTGCCTGATCCCGACGGGCAGGTGCGTCATTGCCTCGCGCTTACTGGACCGAGCGTTCGGGTCGATCCGCGCGTTCGGACTATCGCCGCGATGGTAGTCGCGGCAGGGCGCCAGCTCACGTCTAAACTCGGCGGCCGAACGTCGACAGATATCGAGCCGCGCGATGCCCGGCCAACCAGAAAGAGTCGTCGCGCAGGCCGCGGATCAAACGGCGGACGCCCGGACAATGTTGTTGGCAGCAATGCCCGCCGCTAGACGCGATCGCGTAGCGATCGATCATCGCTTGCGCGATCTTACTCTTGCATATGCGTATTGATGCAATTTGTTCGAATAATAGCCTTCATTATGGTAATCTTTCGATTCGAATAAACGCTCTTCAATTTCATCCTCCGGCTCTCCGCAAACCTACTGGCTGAGTTGAGCGCTAAGGCCGCTTGATAAGGTCGCAGAGACAGAAGGAGACCAAACCATGTCTGCGGGTTGAATTAGTAAGAGGATCAAATTTTAGCCATAGTTTGGGAATTGCTGCATCAGAACCGAGGTCGTCCCGAAGTCAGATTGCGTGTGCACCTAGAGCTGCGAAGACACTAGTTCGCTGGAGCGAAGCCATGAATCGGCAAAGATTTGGTAACGCGCTGAGGCAGGTTCCATTCCTTTCTATTGCGTTGATTTTTTTTGGGTGCTCATTGGGGGGTGAGGCTGCGCTGCAAAGCGTCAGCGGCCTGGCGGGTGCTATCGGGACGGGATTTAATGGATTAGCCTCGGAAAACGAGTCGCGCCGGATGGATTCTGCGCAGATGCAACTGACGTTAGCGAACGCTGCACTGGTGCGCGATCAGGTAGAAGACCGGCGGCTTAGTCGTGACAAAATTAAAAGCGAGCGTTGCATCGTGGTGAAGATCCTACGCACGGACGCGGGCGAGCAGCATGATCCGTTTCTCAACGATGTTGCCCTCTGGGTATCCGCCGGCGGTGATCCAGATTACGCATTTCGGTACTTGATGGACCGAGAGCAAGCTCGTTCTTCAAAAGCGCACTCCTTTGGTCCGACTGTGCCGGCATTAAAGATTGCAGGCCAGGTTTCTCTTATTGGAAATCCCGTACAGGTGAACAAAGCCCAGAATCAGGGATTGATGCTCCCACACAGGTCGCGATCCTGAGGGACTCGTCTCAAGCGCACGCGTCCGATTTCATAGCGCTGAAGGTGCATCGGCAGGAGCGCCTTCGTTGGGCATAGGCGGCCCTGCCTTCCACCAAATCGCAAACTAATATCGAGATCCACGGCGCCTCAGCGGTTTTCGCTCACTAGCACGCCCTCGCGCTGGAGCTCGCCGATCGATTGTTCCGAATATCCGAGGAAATCTTTCAGCACCTGCGCTCCGTGTTGTCCGAGCAGCGGCGCCTGCAATTCCGCCAGTTTGGGCGTCGCTGAAAACTTGAACGGAAAGCCCGGAATCATCACCTTCCCGAGGATCGGATCGGGAACCTCGCGCACCATCTCGCGGGCTTTGAAGTACGGATGCTTTATCGTGTCGACCACCGACATCACCGGCGCGCAAGCGATTCGATTCTCTTCGAGCACTTTCAAAACCGCTTCGTCGGTCGGGAAGGAACTCATCCACTTCTGCACCATCTCGTTGACCTGGTCGCGGTTTTGGTTGCGTGCCGCGCCAGTCGAGAAGTTCGGATCGTCCTTGAGTTCCGGATGGCCCAAGGCGTTTGCCATGTAACCCCACTGGCGGTCGAGCACCAGGATGAAAATCCATCCCTGCGGTCCTTTGTAAACGCCGCATGGGGTGATCTGACTATGATACTGCCCCATCCGCATCGGCACCCAATCGCCGCCGGTCAAGTCGTAGCTCTGCAAACCGAAATCGTGCATGTGGTAGAGCGTGTCGACCATCGCCATGTCGATGTACTGTCCGATTCCAGTGCGGTCGCGGTAGAAAAGCGCGTAACCGATCGCTGCGAAAGTATGAACGCCGGCGCCGACGTCTGCTATCCCGATACCGACGAAGGTTGGTGGTCCCTTCGGATCGCCCGTCATGTGCATCAGGCCGGAGAACG
This sequence comes from Binataceae bacterium (SeqCode), assembly GCA_035506935.1. Taxonomy (GTDB): domain Bacteria; phylum Desulfobacterota; class Binatia; order Binatales; family Binataceae; genus DATJOQ01. Next base: position 2,460 of record DATJOQ010000325.1, read on the forward strand.
CCTGCGCAATCATGTCGTAGCCGGTTTTGTGTGCGAGCGGGCTCTTGCGCCCGAAGGCCGAGAGCGAGGCCATGATCAGCCGCGGATTGATCTGCTTTAGCGAATCGTAATCGAGGCCGCGGCGCTGCATCACGCCCGGGCCGTAGTTCTCCACTACAACGTCGACCTTGGCGACCAGCTCGCGCAGGATCTCCATCGAGCGCGGCTTCTGATAATCCAGGCAGAGACTTTTCTTGCCGCGATTATGCTGAACGAAATAGCCGCTGCGTCCGGACTTGACCGTGGGCAGCAGCCGCGACGGATCGCCCATCGGTGCGATCTCGACCTTGATAATCTCCGCGCCCATTTCAGCCATCAGCCGGGTGACCGAGGGGCCTGCCAGATACTGGGTGAAGTCGAGTACCTTGATGCCCGATAGCATCAAATTTTTCCTGTCCGCCGCATTCTCCATCGGTGGCCTCCGTTGATTCAACGCTTCCTCGGCGACGTTATCACCAAACTGCCGGCGACAGTTAAGCGATCCGCTGCCGTCGCCGGTTATCGTCCTTTGAATGAAGCTTCGCGCTTTTCCAGGAAAGCTGAAATTCCTTCGTTTTTGTCCTCAGTGCCGTAAATGGTAGTGACCAAAAATGTCTCGAGCTCCAGTCCTGAAGCCAGATCCATTTGCATCCCCTGGCGCACCGCCCGCTTGATCAGCGCGAGACTCATGGGCGCGCGCTTCTCATAGACCGCGACCATCGCCTGCGCTTCCTTCAGCGCGGAACCCGCCGGCACTAGTCGATTGACCAGCCCAATCCGATGCGCCTCGGCGGCGTCGATCGGCTCCGCCGCGAACATCAACTCGAGCGCCTTGGCCATGCCAACAATTCGCGGCAGACGCTGCGTGCCTCCCGCGCCAGCCACGGTGCCGATACGCGCGCTGGTGATAGCGAAGCTCGCGCCCTCGCCAGCAATGCGCAGGTCGCACGCGAGCGCCATCTCGCATCCACCAGTCATGCAAAAACCTTCGATCGCCGCGATTACCGGTTTGGCGAGTTTCTCGAGCGTCGAGTTGAGGCGATGCCATCGGCCCAGGTATTCGATTCCGGCAGGAGGTGATTTGACCGCCAGCGCCTCATTTAGATCGGCGCCGGCTGAGAAGAATTTTTCTCCGCCGGTGATAATCACCGCTCTCACCGCGGGATCTTCCTCCGCCTGCACGGCCGCCCCGGCCAACTCCTCCATCATGCGCATGCTCACGGCGTTGCGCCGCTCCGGGCGGTTCATCGTGATTATCTGCGCGGCGCCCTCGCGCCGGGTCAGGATAGTTTGGTACTCCGTCGCCATTTATCCTCGCCTCAAACTGATTCTGAGATAGCGCATCGCGACACGCGCGATCGATTGGAACCCAGATAGCCCGTTGATGTCCAACGGAAATCGCGAAGCGCTGTCGATGCGCCATCGTTTCATTCTATGGAACACGATCTTTACAGCGAGACACGGCTCTGATACCACACAAAGAATCCGAAGTTCAAAGCGCCGTAAGCATCAGGCCCGACGCCGATCAAAGCTCGCGGCCTTACCCAGATCGGGTCAAACCAACAAAACGGAGCAAAGCGAATGGCTTACCAGGACATTCTGTACGAGAGCGGCGATGGGATCGCCAGGATCACGATAAACCGGCCCGATGTGCGCAACGCGGTCCGGCCCAAAACCTACGAAGAGCTCACCGACGCGATGAACCAAGCCGCGCTGGATGCGACGGTCGGGGTCGTGGTGCTGAGCGGTGCCGGCGATCAGGCGTTTTGTGCGGGCGGCGACGTGCGCGACCAGTCTGGCCGCACGCCGGCTTCGGGACGCGCGCACATGCGGCGCCTGTTTGCGTTATCAAGCGTGATGCGGATGATGGACAAACCGATTATCGCCAAGGTGCGCGGCTACTGCGTGGGCGGCGGCAACGAGATCAACCTGTTCTGCGATCTGACCGTCGCGGGCGAGGGCGCCAAATTCGGCCAGACCGGTCCTCGCGTCGGCAGCATCCCGGTTTGGGGAGCCTGCCAGTTGCTCGCGCGTTTTGTGGGAGAGCGCAAAGCACGTGAGATGGTGTACACCTGCCGCCAGTACAGCGCGCGCGAAGCCTTCGAGATGGGATTAATCAACCAGGTGGTCGCGGACGCAGATCTCGATCGGGTGGTCGACGAGTTGTGCCAGGAGATTCTCGACAAGAGTCCGCAAAGTATCCGTATCGCCAAGATCGAGCTTAACAGCGGCTCCGACCGCGACTTCTACAGCGCGTTTTTCCCGGCGGGGGAAATGCTGGCATCGATTTATGGCAACGATGAAAACATGGAAGGTATCCGTGCTTTCCTCGAGAAGCGTCGTCCCGACTTCCGCAAATACCGTCGCGCCAACTGAACACTGAGTCGCACGCTCGCTAGCTGGCTGAACGTTTTTTTATGCGCACCGCACTCACCGAGATGTTCGGTATAGAGGCTCCGATCTTCGCTTTCAGTCATTGCCGCGATGTTGTGGTCGAAGTTTCGAAGGCGGGAGGAATCGGCGTGCTCGGAGCGACGCGCTTCAACCCAAAGCAGTTGGAAACCGAGCTCGCGTGGATCGACCAGCATATAGGTGGACGCCCTTATGGCGTCGATGTGCTGATTCCGCAAAAATCTCGAACCTCCGCGCCATCGGCTTCCACTGAGTCGCCGCCTTCAGACTCGACGGCGCCGTTCAAAAACCTGACTATTCCGAAGGAAACCATCGAATGGCTTGAAGGGATCATGCGGCGGTATGACGTGCCGCCTTTGCCGAGTGAGCAAAAGGACCTCGCGGAACGCAGACAGGCGCGGCACGCTGCGCAGTCTCCGCGGAGCCATGCCGGCGAGCTGATTGAAGTCGCGTTACAACATCCGCTGAAACTGCTGGTCAGCGCATTGGGTCCGCCGCCGGCCGAATTCGTTACGCGCGCTCATAGTATGGGGGCGCGGGTCTGCGGGCTGGTGGGAAAACCCGAGCACGCGACCAAGCAGCGTGAAGCCGGTGTCGATTTTGTAGTCGCTACCGGCACTGAAGCCGGGGGCCATACCGGATACATCTCGACCATGGTTCTGGTTCCTCAGATCGTGGACGTGGTATCACCGCTGCCCGTCGTCGCGGCCGGCGGAATCGCTAATGGAAGACAGATGGCGGCCGCGCTAGCGCTGGGTGCAGAAGGAGTCTGGTGTGGTTCTGTGTGGCTCACAAGCGCGCAGAGCGAAGTGAGTCCGCAATTGAAGGAGCGTCTGCTCAAGGCCAAATCCGAGGACGCGATACTGTCAAAAGTGTGGAGCGGAAAAAACTGTCGCATTCTGCGGAGCAAATTCACCGAGGCCTGGGACGAACCCGGTGCCCCGGCCACTCTGGACTACCCGGCGCAGAACGCTCTGAAAGATCAGTACATGCAGCGCATCGAGCGATACGGAAAGGAGGAATTGCTGAGTTATCCGATTGGGCAAGTTGTTGGTCAGTTGAAGCAGGAGACCACGGTTCGCCAGATTTTTTACGAAATCCTGAGCGAATTTGCCGACACCGCAGTTCGATTCTCGTCGCTTTCAGCACGCTAACAAAAAAACGCGGAGGCGGGCAAAGCGGTCCGCTTTTGCAAGAAGATCCATATCGACGGAGCGCCTACTTCCACTCCGCCATAGCGAGTACGGGCGGCGTACGCGCTCGGCCGAGTTACTCGGCCGCTTTCATCGGGATGAATCCGGTTTTGCCGCTCGACATTTTGATCTGTAGCCAATCGCCCGTAATGCCGATCACGCGGACGTGCGTTTTTCGCTTAACGTGAGCCAGCACGGTGCTGTTAGTGTCGGGAGCTTTATAAACCGCCGAGCTATGAGAGAGCAGATATCTTTTGTTGAGCGGTTTGATCGGAGCCGCCGGCGGCGCTGTGGCGGGCGCCGACATCGGGACACTCGGAGCGGGGGGTGGCACGGGCGTACCTTGAGCGCCCGCGACAGCAGCGGTGAGCAGGATCAGGATTCCAGCATTGGCGAGCGTTCGAACAGGGCTCATGCGATATCTCCTCGAGTTAGAGCGGCTGTCGCTGGCGAAACGACTTAACCCAGTACTCGCGCAGCCCGCCGCCGATCGGCAACTAACTAATACTAACGAAAGAACTTACACTAGTCAGCGAAATGCTGGGCCGGCCTGATTCTCTGATTGCGACGTTGTGCAATACGCGCTCCGCTTCCCTGCGCGCCCCA
>DATJOQ010000326.1:0-4095 GCA_035506935.1 Binataceae bacterium (SeqCode)
AAGAGCTTGATAGCGGCTCTGCAGGGCTTTAACCTTGAGCCTGAGGCGCCCTCATGCCGAATCAAAGCGTAGCTGTGAAGGCCGTGTGGGATGACGAAGCGAAAGTCTGGGTCGCGGAGAGCAACGACGTGCCCGGACTGGTCGCCGAGGCCAGCCATCGCGAAGAGCTTGTCCGAAAACTGAGCGGCTTGATCCCGGAACTGCTGGAACTAAACGAAAGTTCCCTCGATCGCACGAAGCCTATCGAGATGGTGCTGCAGTTCGGCGGTGAGGAGCGAATTGTTCTTTCCGTCGCCGCCTGATGGCGAGCTACACGCGCAGGCTTAAGGATTTTCTGAGAAGCAGGAATTGTCGCTTCGAGCGTCCCGGCAAGGGCGATCACGAAATTTGGTACAGCCCGATAAACGGTCGAAAATTTCCGGTCGATAACAATATTCGATCTCGGCACACGGCCAATGCCATAGTGAAGCAAGCTGGAATCGATGAAAAGCCCTTCTAAGGACGGACATTATGGCCAAGCAGACGAAATTCTCCGACCCGATGGACCAGGAAATATACGATACTCATCGCCGCTATCTGCTGGTGATGGAAGAGCAGCGGCTGTCGACGATCAGCGGCGAGAGCAAAACTTTCTATCTCTCGATTTTAAAATCGCTGACCGGCAAGCTGGAAGTTCCGGGCAAGCCGCTCTCCGAGATCATGCGCGAGATGATGGCCGAAGCGGCGCCGATGATCATGCAGGTGATGCAGGGCTAAATGAGCATCAACAACTTCAGCGCCACGCGCGGATGGCGATGGATGCTCAGAACGTGTAGCCGGCTTCTTCGTGCTCGGCGAGATCAAGCCCCATCCGCTCCTCGTCGGTGTGCACGCGCAATCCCACGAGCAGATCGACCAGCTTCAACAGAGCCACGCTGCCGATAAAGGCAAAGGCGATCGCAACCAAGACCGCTATCAGTTGAATCAACATCTGGGATGGATTGCCGCGTAGCAGTCCGTCTGCGCCCGCGGGATTGATCAGTTTGCTCGCGAAGATTCCGGTCACGAGTGCGCCGAACGCTCCGCCTACGCCATGCACGCCGACCACGTCGAGCGCGTCGTCGTAGCCAAACCTGTATTTCACGCGAACCGCGATAAAGCAGATCCAGCCGGCGAACGCGCCGATGAACAGCGCCGAGATCGGGGCGACATAGCCGGCAGCGGGCGTGATCGCGACCAGCCCTGCGACTGCACCGGAGGCGGCACCGAGCACGGTCGGTTTCCCCCGCTCGGCCCATTCCGCTGCGCTCCATGAAAGCGAGGCAGCCGCGGCGGACAGATGGGTAGCCACCAGCGCCGACACGGCCAATCCGTTGGCGCCGAACGCGCTGCCGCCGTTGAAGCCGAACCATCCCACCCATAGCAGCGCTGCGCCGGCCAAGGTGAGAGTCAGGTTATGCGGTGGCATCGGGTCTTGCGGAAAGCCGAGCCGCTTGCCGATTATCAGCGCCGCGGCGAGCGCCGAGATTCCCGAAGAGATGTGCACCACGGTGCCGCCGGCGAAATCGAGCGCGCCAAGCCGATGAATCCATCCGCCGGCGCCCCAAACCCAGTGCGCGAGCGGATCGTAGATGAAGGTCATCCACAGCAGGCTGAAAATCACGAAGCCACGGAACGTGATGCGCTCAGCGAAGGCGCCGGTGATCAGCGCCGGCGTGATTATCGCGAACATGCACTGGTACAACATGTACGCCTGATGCGGGATAGTCGCGGCGTAGTCGGGATTGGGCGCGGCGCCAACTCCGCTGAGGCCCGCCCACGCCAGGCTTCCGATTATTCCGTGCCAGTCGGGACCGAAAGCCAGGCTGTATCCGATCAGCATCCACTGCACCGTAACCAGGCCGGCCAGGATAAAGCTGTGCATCAGCGTGCCGAGGACGTTCTTGCGCCGCACCATCCCGCCGTAGAAGAGCGCCAGGCCCGGCAAGGTCATCAGCAACACCATCGCGGTCGCGGTTATCATCCAGGCCGTATCGCCCGTGTCGATTTTGAGGGATTGCGCCGATGCTTGGGCCCGTGCCGCATCGCTGCACGTGACAACGGCTATAATCGTGGTGCAAATTCCAACCGCCCGCTTAGAACGCATCATCTTTCCCCCACCTTCCGATTACGCAACGCAGCGTTGGCTGCAATGTCACGGGCGTTTTGGCAGAAGTTGAACTTCCGCACAAGCGCGCGTCGCGCGCGAGTAAAGCCGTGGGGTTCGCGATTTTTTGCGTGGAGCGGTACGAGTGTCGCGGGTCAGCCTTTGGGGAGTTGAAGAATGCGCTCGCCGATCATGTTCTTCTGCACCGCGGTGGTGCCGCCGGCGATCGTGAGCGATTCGGAATAGAGAATGCGGCGCAGCCACGCTTCGTCGCTGGCGAAGAGCGTGCGATGCTCGAGCAGCGCGTACTGCCCCAGCAGACGGCTGACGAACTTCGTCATCCGCTGCAGCAGTTCGGTCGAGACCATTTTGCCGATTGACGCTTCGGGTCCGGGCGGCAGGCCTTTGAGGCGACGAGTCAGACTTCGGAACCCGTTGTATTTCTTCGCCGCGGCCTCGATCGCGAATTGCGCGATCTGCTGGCGCACAATGGGATCCTCGCTCGCGGGACGGCCGTCGATCAGGCATCCTTTGGCGAGGTCGACCAGTTGCGCCAGGGTCTGCTCGGTGCCGCCAAGCGTTTCGCTGATACCGAACCGCTCATGCATCAGGGTGGCGACCAGCACTTGCCATCCGGCGTGAAGCGGCCCCAGCAGATTCTCTTTGGGCACGCGGACGCCGTCGAAGAAAATTTCGTTGAATTCGGATTCACCGGTCATCTGGCGCAGCGGGCGCACCGTCACGCCCGGAGCTTTCATGTCGACCAGCAGACAGCTAAGACCCTTGTGCTTGGGAACCTCGGGATCGCTGCGGACGAAGAGTTGGCAGAAATCCGAGCGATGAGCGAGCGTGGTCCAGATTTTCTGGCCGTCGACGATGAAGTTGTCGCCCTCGAGCACCGCGCGAGTCTGCACTGCGGCAAGATCGGAGCCCGCGCTGGGCTCGGACATTCCCTCGCACCAGATTTCCTCACCGGTCAGAATCGGATGGAGATAACGCGCCTTCTGTTCTTCAGTGCCCCACTGCATCAGCGCCGGCCCCGTCATGATCACGCCCAGCACGTTGCATCCGGTGGGCAGATTAAGCCGCGCGAGTTCCTGGCCGAAGATCACCTGCTCGATAAAACTGGCGCCGCGTCCGCCGTATTGCTTGGGCCATGCGATTCCGGCCCATCCGGCCGCGTAAAGCCGCTTATGCCAATCTTTCAAGCGCTGCCACAGGAATTCGTCGTCGGCTGTTTCCTTTTCGGCGCGCGTCATCGACGGCGGCTGATTCGCTTCCAGCCAGGCGCGGACTTCGTTGCGAAAGGCTTCCTGTTCAGGCGAATAGCCGAAGTTCATTGGGCGACGCTCCTTAAGTCTCCACAGCTTAACCTAACAGCCCACTTTTGTGTTATCGGATTTGAACGGGTTTCGTTCACAAACGCTCCAGGCTATGAGGCGCGAGTCAGCTTTCTACTATCGATGCGGGCAATGTGGGCGATGTTGCCGCGACAAGGTGATCACGCTCTCGCCGTACGATGTGATGCGGATGGCGCGAGCGTCGCGTCTTAGTACGGGCGAAGTCATTGACAGATATACGCTGCGGCGCGGATCGCTTTTGCGCTTCGAATCGGACGGCGCGTGCGCTGCGCTGAAAGGCATGATGTGCACGCTTCATTCGGGACGGCCGCTCGCGTGCCGGCTTTATCCGCTCGGTATCGAGCGCGGCGCCGACGGCGAGCGCTTCGTTCGTTTGGAGCCGGCCGCAGGATCGCTCGGCGTGTACGGAGATCATCAGACGGTTGGAGATTTCCTCGACGTTCAGCAGGCGCAGCCCTACCTGGATGCAATCGCTTGTTACGAGCGATTGATACCGGTTTGCCGTGCCAGGCTCAAACAAATCGCCGATTTCGAGCGGATCGAGTCGCGCGCGTTTTATCGGCGAGCGGTGCGCGAGGCGTTAGCTGAATCCGGATATGATCCGAACCC
>DATJOQ010000327.1:0-3739 GCA_035506935.1 Binataceae bacterium (SeqCode)
GCTCAAAAATCGCAACGCCTGGGTGCGAACCCCGGTCGCCGGCAGCATCAAGCAGATTTTGAAAAGCGTCCTCGTCAACACCGGCACCAGCGGCGCATCGCCCGAGACGGGTTTTCCGACAGTCGGCGAAATTCTCCCCGGCGGCCCGTTCGGCTTCACGCATCGGCGTTTGTCGGTACTCGCGGCGCTGACGAGCATCCCGGTGAACACGGCGAAGGTGGAATTCCCGAGGCTCACCACCAACACCGCGACCGCCAACGCCGCGGTGCAGACCGATGAAGGCGGCGCCAAAGCCTCCAGCGATCTCGGCTTCACGATGGAGATCCTCGAGAACGCCACCGTCGCGACCTACATCACCGCCTCGCGCCAGGTGCTCGGCGACTCACCGCTCCTTGCGGAGTTCATCAACCAGATTCTGCTGTTTGAGGCCCTTCGTAAGTTCGAGGACCTGGTGATCGCGGGCAATGGGACCACCGACAAAATCAGCGGATTGCTCACGCAGGGCACCGTCTACACGCCGGGCATCGGCCACGCCTCGGACATGATCGGCGAGACGATCGCGAGCCTCACCTCGCTCGGCTTCACGCCGAACCTCGTCATCATGAACGCCTTCGATTATTTTTCGGTGATAAGCGCAAGAAATTCGCTCGGCTCTTACGTCGCCGGTGGCTGGAATAGCGCCACGCCGCGCGCGCTCTGGGGCGTTGAGACCGTGCCAACGGCAGCGTTGAATGCCGGGACGGTGATCGTCCTCGACACCACTGTGGTGCGCGTCCTCGATCGCGAGGAAGCCAACGTCCAAATTGGTTTTACCGGCTCCAACTTCACCAACAACGAGGTCACGATGCTCGGGGAGCTGCGCGGAAATCTCGCCGTGCAAAATCCGCAGGGCGTCGACGTGATCTCGATCGAGGTCGACAGCGGCCCGTAGTCCGGTTGCAGGCGGCGCGGGGATGCGGGGCTAAGCTCCGTGAGGCTCGGGCCCCGACCTCACCTCCCGCGCCGCCGCTCTTGCTCGCCGCCTAGCCAGACGCGCGAGCCTTCGCTCCTCGGCTGTATCACGTCGCACCTGAGCCTTCGCGCGCAGCTTCGAGATGGCCGTGGCGGTCGACGACGGGACACGCGGCAATTGCTCCCAGCGCTTCCCATTCGTGTATCGGTCGAAGGCTGGACAGAGTAGGCCGGTGCTCGCGCAGGATCTCTGGTGCTCGCAGCCGAAGCATGGCAAGCGTTGCCAGTTGTCCATGTGGGTCGCGTACTGAGAAGGCACGGAGTCGGAATATAGCGCAGCTCGCCGTCTACGACGCGCGCGCGATCCGCGACTCGTCCGGTTAGTCGGCCTCCTGTCTACGCCTGCCGGGTGCAAAATCCGGCCCCGCGTGGGAGCGGTTGCGCTATCTCAGGGAACACTCTTCGAGACGCCGGTACGCTTCATCACGGCGACAACATCGTCAACGGTTGGGGTTCGCCATGCTTTCACGAGAGATCTTATGAACCAAGCTGCTGTCAGAATAGCAGCAATGATGAATCCGGCTTGCCAAGTGGCGGCCTTGAAAATGAAATCGTTAAAGGTTGTAGTTGGGAACGTCACGAGTAGAGTTATCAGTATCCCCGCCGGCGCCACCCACTCCCGACGTGATTCGAGTTTTGCAAGGTGCTCCAACAGACACAGCTTCACCTTGTCCTCGGTTATCACGATTGCATCCTGAGCAAGGTTAAGGTGGACGCTGGTGTTTTGCACCAGCTGATCAGCTAGCGCGCCACTGATAATTTGGGAAGAGTTGCTGGTCATTTGGACTCTTCCTTTTTTGGCTCCTGCGGCAGCAGTCCCAGTGCGCCAAGAGCATGTTGCGCCAAGAATCCGCAGTTCGTGCAGGCGACGACTGCGGACGGAACGCTTGGGCCGCCAATTACCAGACCACCCAGTTGGGTCTGGAGAGTCTGATTGAAGTACCCACTCAGCAGCGCAAAGCTTGGGTTTCCACATCGCGGACACGGGTTCTTGGCGCCTTTCTTTTCGAGCGCTTCGATAATTTTCTTCTGTTGATCTGGTGTCAGTTCGGTCACGCAACCCTCGCATTTCTAGGTGATTTAAAAGCCCGTCGAAATACCGCGACCCGTCGGCGAGTCGATGATCTAAGGTGTTGCTTGAGTCTGTTGCACCAACTGCACGTTCACGTTCTTAATCCAATGTTGGCCGTGACTTCCCAATATGATTTTGGTCGCGGGGCCGTTGTCGAACGCTACCGTCAGCATGTGATATAGGGAAAGCAAGGCATCTTGGAGCGGCGCGTTTGGTTCGAGGTCATCGACGAGTATTCCTTGCGAACGCGCCTCATCGCGGCTGATCCGATGCCCATGACTGCCGTGGTGGCTGCCGCTGAAATGCTTCGCGATCTGGTCTGCCACCGCGTCGGCGTCGGCGCGCCCCTTCAGCATTCTTTCAACCAGCCAGCGCTTTACGAGCGCGTCACCGTAGGCAAGCGCCTTGCGAGCCTCCTGGAGTAGCGCCGGGCCAAACGGCTGCAAGACCGGGTACCAAGCACTCGCAGTGGTCGGGTCTTTCGAGATCTCGGCCTTCGCCTCTTCGAATTGCTGGGTTATCGAATGCGCGGAGAATTGGCGGTTACCCAGAATCAGCTGCGGATCGGTCGGCCCGAGTTGACTTTGGCGGCCCATAATCAGCTTGTCTGACGCGAGCGCGATCATCGTGCCAGCCGACATTGCATAGGTGGGAATCGCCGCCACAATCGAGTCGAATTTGCTGCGTAGATAATCGACGATCGTTTCCGCTGCCTCTGCTGAGCCGCCTGGCGTATGAATCACGAGTAGCAGGCCCTTCGAGCAATCGGCACCGTGGACCGCCGTCATGAAGCCGTTGATGTCTTCGCCCGCCACGGAGAGAAAAATGCCGGGCACCATCGGCTTCTGAAGAAACGCCGAGGCGTAGACGATGACGTGCCTGCCTGTGATCTGCGAGACTTTCGCGGCTTCGGAAAGAACCCGCGAGGTGACCCAATTTCCGCGGTCGGGGATCGGAACTAGGGCAAGCTGCGCCTGAAGTTCAAACCAGGACGCCATTCGGCGTCGCGTCAATCACGAGACCGATTGGGCCGCTCCAAGACTGGCTGGGGCCGCACTGCACCTCCAGCGCAGACCGGAGTTCGGTCGCCGACTGGCTGACTTGAATGTAGCTCTCCAGCTGGGCACGAGCGGTGTCCAGCAAATCGATAACTTCCTTGTCGCTTAGCGTCGTCATCTTGGTCCCCCTGGCGATGTAAAGGAATTTACCACGGCCGTATTACCATTTGCTGTCTGACTTCACGGTAGGGGAATGCCGCATACCCCGCCGACACCGCGCTGGCGGCCGATCTGTCGACTCGTGCACAAAGCCACCCCTAAACTCGGATCTCGGTGCTGAGAGCTTCTCCCTTCGTTTGGCCAGCGCCCTGCCCTTCGAGTTGCAATCGAGTTGCAACCCTCCCCGCCGAGTTGCAATCCGAGTTGCAAGCTCGCACGAAGACGCCGGAAACCCTGGGTTTTAAGGGAAATTCAATGCCTGGTGATTCTTGCACTTACGCGCGTCCAGTGACCCAAAACGTGCGATACGCTAGACTGTTAATCCGTTGGTCGGCGGTTCTAAGACGTCAAAGTACTCCAATTAAATCAATAAGTTACAATATATTTCTCTAATTTACTTAAGGCTATTTGCGCCTCAGAATCAGCCCTGCCCATCTTG
>DATJOQ010000328.1:0-8931 GCA_035506935.1 Binataceae bacterium (SeqCode)
ACCAGCGGATGTGCCGCGAGCGCTGCGCCGGTTGTTCGCCTTCCGTTGAGGATACTGAGGACCCCGGGCGGATAAAGATCCTCGAGCAGCTCGGCCAGGCGCAAAGCGGATAGGGGAGTTTGCTCGGGCGGCTTCATGATCACGGTGTTGCCGGCGGCGAGCGGTGCCGCAATCTTCATAGCCGCGAACATGATCGGATGGTTGAACGGAACGATCCGCACCACCACCCCCAGCGGCTCGCGCATCGTGTAGTTGACCACGCCCGGACCCATCGGGATGGTCTCGCCTTTCATCTCGGTGACCAGGCCGGCGAAGTAATCGAGGAATGCGGCCGCGACGTTAACATCGCCGGTCATCGCGCGCACCGGATTGCCGCAGTCGGCCGAATCCAGCAGCGCAAGTTCAGCGATATTGGCGCGAATTCTTCGCGCGGTTTCGCGCAACTTGGCCGCGCGCTCGAGCGGCGCAGTTCGCCGCCACGAGGCAAACGCTTCGTGGGCCGCGCGCACCGCCTGCTCGACGTCCTCCGGGCCGGCTTCGGAGACCTCGCCCAGCGACTCGCCGGTTGACGGATTGCTGACTTCGAAACGTCCGCCCGATACGGGAGCGCGCCACGAGCCTGCGTAAAACAGCTCGCGATGTTTGGGGAGAACGGCCGTTATTCGATTCTGGCCAGAAGCTTCACTTGCCATGATTGGTCACTCCGATTGATCATGCCCTGCAGAGCATGCCCTGCGCTGAGGGTCTCGGCTGCGCCACGACTTAAAGATGAGTCAATCCACCTTCGACGTTGAAGGTTTGACCGGTGATGAAGCCAGCGTCGTCCGAGGCCAGGAAGGCAACGATCCCGACCAGATCTTCCGGCCCCTGGTGGCGTTTGATGCACTGGGCCTTCAACATCGCTTCCTTCTGTTCGGGCGTGACCGTGCCGCGCGGTATCTCAGTGTAGACCGGGCCCGGTGTGATGGCGTTGACGCGAATACCGAACTCGCCGACCTCGCGCGCCATCGAGCGCGTAATCCCCAGCACTCCCGCCTTGGAGGCGACGTAGTGGATGTAATTCGGACGTCCCAGCAGGTAGGCTGCCGACGAAATGTTGATAATCGATCCGCCGCCCTGCTTGCGCATCGCCGGCAGCACCGCCTTGGACGCGAGCCACGTGCCCTTGAGGTTAACGTTCATCAGCTGGTCCCATTCGGCTTCGGTCAGTTCCCAAAATGGCTTCATTTTGATGGTCGAGAAAATCGCGGCGTTGTTCACCAAGATATCGATTCGGCCGAACTTGTCCGCCGCCGCTTTCGCCATTGCCTGACAGCTCGACTCGTCGGAAACGTCAGCCGCCACGAACAGCGCCTTGCCGCCCGCGGATTGCACTTCGCCTACTACCGATTTGCCTTTTTCGGCGTTGATCTCCGCGACCACCACCGAACATCCCTCCTGGGCGAATCGATGGGCGTACGCGCGGCCGATTCCCTGGCCGGCTCCGGTTACTATCGCTACCTTGTCTGCTAAGCCCTTGAATGCCATCGCGCGACCCTCCTCGAGTCAACCTTGTCACTAATTCGCATAGCACACCCGCGGCCCATAGCAGCAACGTCTCGGATCGTGCGCGAAACGGGCGATTAGCGAGCAATGCGGATAAGCGGTGGTGAGAGTGCCGCCGCCATCAATTGCGATTCGTCTTTCGGCCCAGCTTGGAAGCAAGCGCGGCTACACTTCCTTCGATACCCAGGCGAACGGTGTCGATCCGAATCCGAGCGCCGCGATAAAGCGGCTCACGCTCGGCAATCAGGCGGCGCAACTCGGCTTTCGCGGCGGGACGACCGGCCATCGGGCGCGGATCGCCCTGGCGAACCACCCTGTTCCAATGCTGGTCGGCGGACGCTCGAAGCCAGACGGTTATCGTTTGGTCGTTGAGAAGCTGGAATGCTTCGCTGTTGGTGACGATTCCGCCCCCGGTGGCGATCAGGATGCTGCGCCGTTCATCCAACAGCCGTCGCAGCGCGCGCCGCTCTAGCTCTCGATAATAGGCCTCGCCGTGAAGGGCGAAAATCTCGGCCAGTGCCAGTCCAGCTTCGGTCTCGATTTGTCGATCGAGCTCGACGAATGGAATCTTCAAACGTTCCGCCAGGCCGGCTCCGATCGTGCTCTTGCCGGCGCCGCGAATACCCAGCAGGCTTACGACCATCGGCCGATCCGAAGATTGTCGGCTTTCTTTTTCCGCTTCGGTGAGCAGCTTTCCGGCGGAGCTGTTGAGCGCGTTGGCAACCCGGATCAGGCCAGCCACAGAGATATTCGCGCGTCCGGCCTGCAATTCGCTGATCAGACGAGGTGAGACTCTGCCGCGCAAGGCGAGTTCGGCTATCGACAAGCCAAGTTGCTGGCGCGCGCGCCTGATACGGGCACCAAGCTGAGTGAGCAGCGGGTTTTCTTCCTCCACGCGGCGTGCAAGATACCGCCACTGTTTTGCTGCGGTCAAGCAATCTATTGCAGCCGAAACGGCTCGTCGATCCCGATTGCACCCAATGTGGTGCACGCCGATTCCACGTCCGCATCGTAACTTTTGCGAAAGATTCCCGAAAAAGCCGCCATATGGCGTCGCGGCCAAATTTACGACATCATATTTTTCCGTCCGATGCAGGCTTGGTTTTGAGGGTTACAGATCGCGCTAAGCAATTTGGCAACGGTCTTCGTATAATTGCGACAGTACCATGCGAATCCGCGGTATCGACTTTCCAGAGGAGCTTATCGACGCCCAGCGAGACGGCGAGCTCGTGGTTTTCGCTGGGGCCGGCGTATCGATGGGCGCGCCCTCGAGCTACCCAAGTTCGCGGGTGTTGGCGGAGATGGTTGGTGGCACCGCCTACCATATCGGCCATAGCGAGCGCGAAGATCAGTTCCTGGGCCGGCTCGAGCAGGCGGAAGTGCCAGTCCGTCGACGGGTGAATCAGTTTCTGAGTAATTCGGAATCACGGCCCACCGAGCTGCATCGTCTGTTGCTCGACCTGTTTCGTGACAGCGATCAGATTAGATTGGTCACCACCAACCTCGACACCCACTTCACCACGGCTGCCCAGGAGATGGGGGTCGAAGCCAATTTCTATTATGCGCCCGCGCTTCCCTTGGGCCATCGTTTCAGCGGCGTGGTTTATCTGCATGGTTGCGTGGGAAAGGACGAATCAAATTTTGTTCTGACCGACGCTGATTTCGGCCGCGCCTATCTGACTGAAGGTTGGGCGACCAGGTTCTTACAGGGAGTCTTTCAGCGATACTCAGTATTATTCATTGGCTACTCACATGACGATACGGTCATGACCTATCTGGCGCGTGGATTGCCCCCACAGGCTAAACCTCGCTTCGTCTTGACTAGTCAAACGCACAAGGATCATTGGTCTTTGATCAAGATGGGCGTGCTGTCTTACTCCTCGGAGAACAATCATATCGCTTTGACCGTGGGGGTGAGGGGATGGGTCGAGTTATGCAGTATGGGAGCTTTGGATCATGAGCGGCGGGTCCAAAGTATAGTATCAGTGCCGCCGCCGCCCGGCGGCGAGGAAGCGGATTATCTATCCCGCGTCGTCGACGATCCGGCTACAGTACACTTTTTCACACGTTACGCAGATTCGCTCGACTGGCTACACTGGGTAGAAGGGCACAGAGTATTTCGCCATCTATTCAGCAACCAACATAGTAGTTCAGATGAAAAGGTCGGTAGCAGCGCGCGTCATCTCGCGCGATGGTTCGCGGCCAATTTCGCGGTCAGATATGTGGACGAAGCCCTGGCGCTGGTCCGGCGACAGGGACGGCAGCTTTCGCCGCCGCTGTGGGATGAAGTCGCCGCGGCGCTGGCGCGTGACACCGCGCGTCCCCCGGGAGTCCTGGCCAGATGGGCGGCAA
This sequence comes from Binataceae bacterium (SeqCode), assembly GCA_035506935.1. Lineage (GTDB taxonomy): Bacteria > Desulfobacterota > Binatia > Binatales > Binataceae > DATJOQ01. The sequence goes on from DATJOQ010000328.1 coordinate 3,898, forward strand.
TCCTGTTTCCTCCGCCATCGTTCGAACAACAATCGAGTTTGTTGGAAGATTTGCTGAAGAGCTGTCGCGTAGCTGAAGATAACTCGGTAGCGTTGTTTCTTTTCGATTACCTGACCAACGTACGCCTGAAACTTAGAGATACTGGCGGTTCGGAGGAGCGTCCCTGCGCGGAGGTAGAGCTGATGGGCGTGCCGTCGAACTTGATATTGGCTTGGCGAGAGATTTTTCTCCCGCGGCTTGACGAGTTCGCGATGCAACTCGAACCGATCGTTACCAATCGTTTGCGCCAGGCGTACACGCTGCTGTCATCAGCGGCCAATCCCGTTCGACGTCCGGAGTATGCAACGATACAGCAGCGTTCGGTCCAGGTCGATCTGGAAGAGTCCGGATTAGGCGCCGGCGTCGATTTTTTAACCGGCGCGGCGCGCGGGCTGATCGGATGGTATATCAGACACGATCCGTCACGCGCGCGCGGTATATTAGCCAATTGGACCGATTCCGGCGTACCTCTACTCGAACAGGTCGCGTCGCAGCAATAGTCAGTCGCGCGATCGAGCGGCGCTTTTCAGTAACGATCGATCACGCCTTTGGCAAACGTCGCTAAATTGTCCCGCTGATCGACGTTGCCAATTTGCACCGTTACTTGATGGACCCCGGCGCGCTCCATCTTTTTGATTGTTTCGACGCATTCCTGCGGGCTGCCGACGATCGAGGTCGCCTTGATCAGTCGCTCGGTGGCCAACGATTCGTGTAGTCGCTGCAAGCTGGTACCGTATTCTGAATAGCGCTCGAGGTGGCGGCGTTCGACCGATTCACCAGGTGTGCGATAGGCCTCCAACGTTCCCATAATGTCGGCGCGAAATTCCGCGGGAAGAACCTCCGGATTGTCGCGACACGACAGCGCGATCAGGTTGAGGCCCGATATCACCATGTAGCCGACCTGCGCCCGAATCGAATCGAGCGACTCCCCCGGCTTGGTTATGTGGCACGCGGTCATGCATACGACGTAGAGGTCTTCGAACTTCTTTCCCGCTTTTGCCGCTCCCCGGCGCACATGCTCGAGGTGGTACTTAATCAGTCTCTCGTCGCTGATGCCCCACAGGATCACACCGTCGCCGATCTCGCCGGCCATTTCGAGTGCCTTGGGCCCGGCGCCTGATACGTAGATTGGAACCGGATCCTTGGTGTTGATTGTTCCAACCGGATTCAGGAATTGGATCATGCGCTGGCGATCAGCTTCGCGGTAGAGCACCTGCTTGCCGTTGAGCAATCCGCGACACACTTCGACGCACTCCCGCAGCTCCGACAGTTTGGTCGCCGGCATGCCCATCGCGCGACGCGTGCTGTTGCCGGTGCCGATGCCCAGTACCGCGCGTCCGGGCGCGAACAGGTTGACGGTTGCGATAGCCGCCGCTGTCGTCGGCGCGATTCGCGAGGCGGGATTCGTTACTCCCGGCCCGAGCTTCAGCTTCTTGGTATTGGTCGCGCACACGCACAGTCCCGAATAGACATCGCCATAAAGCATCTGGCTGTCATAGAGCAGGGCGTGCGTGAACCCGTGCTCTTCGGCGAAGGCCGCATCCTTGTGAATGTTGGCGTAAACGCCGCAATGAAATCCGAAATCCATTTCGCCACCTCGCTCGCTTGTCAACGCCGCTTCGCACTCTCAAGCACGGAGACCATGAGGAAGGCAAGAGCGGCCCTCGTGTCACGAAGTCACATCGTGATGTGGCGGCGGCGCCGGCCTTAGAAAATTGAAGCCCAGCGCAACTTGCTGCTTTACGCGCGAGCCTCGCTAACTTCGAGCCGATTCACGATCGGCTTTGCCAATCTTCAGATTCGCCGCGCGATGCTGGCGACCACAGTTATCAGCTCGGCCGGCTCAACCGGTTTGGGCACGTGCATTTGAAAGCCCGCCGCGAGGATGCGGAGACGGTCTTCCTTGCGCGCATACGCCGTCAGCGCCGCGGCGGGGACCTTACCGCCCTGGTGGGGCGCGCGCGCGCGTATGCGGCGCAGCAGTTCGTAACCGTCGACCTTTGGCATCGCGATATCGGACAACAGCGCGTCCGGCAGCCATTCATCCAATACTTTGAGCGTCGCCTCGGCACTTTCGGCCATTCTGATCTCCGCTCCTGCGCGGGTCAGAATGATCCCCACCAACTCGCGCGAGTCCGGCTCGTCGTCGACTACGAGAATTCGTAATCCCTTGAGGGAAGCGACGGACAAGTCTGGAGATGAGTTTCCGAGGCCTTCTGAAGCTTCCATGCCGCCCGAGCGTGCAAACACGAGCGGCAGACGTATCGTGAAAACGGCGCCGCGTCCTTTACCCTCGCTATCCGCGTGCACGGTGCCCCCATGGAGTTCCACGAGATGGCGCGTGATCGCCAGCCCCAGGCCCAGACCGCCGTTTTGGCGGCTCGAGCTGGCGTCGCCCTGGCGGAAGCGATCAAAAATATAAGGCAACAGGCTGGGATCGATGCCCATCCCGCTATCGTGCACGGAAATTTCGAGATGAGAGTCGACTCGTTCGAGGATGACTTCGACGTGGCCTGCGTCGGGGGTAAATTTCACCGCGTTGGACAACAGATTCCAGAAGATCTGCTGCAGCCGATTGAGATCGCCTGCGATCGGCTCCTCGAGCGGGTTGAGCCGGCTATGCAGTTGAATTTTTTTTGCTTCGGCGGCGGGGCGCACGGTTTCGATAGTCGCCTTCAACACTTCGGCCAGCTGGACGGGGCGAATGTCGAGCCTGAGCCTGCCAGTGATGATGCGCGAAACGTCGAGCAGATCGTTGATGAGCCGATTTTGCGCCTGCGCGCTGCGCTGAATCGCCTCGACTGCGTGCGCACTTTCCTGCTCGTCGAGCTTTCCGGTTTGCAAGAGAGCTATCCATCCAACGATCGCGTGCAAAGGATTGCGCAGCTCGTGAGATACCGTGGCAAGAAAATCGTCTTTTAGCCGGTTCGCCTCTTCGGCTATTCGCCGGGCGTTCTGCGCCCGAGCCAGCAGGACGTCCCGCTCTTCTTCAGCGCGCTTTTGTTCGGTGATATCGCGGGCAATCTTCGACGCGCCAATCACGCGACCTTCAGCGTCTATTACCGGCGAAACCGTGAGGGAAATGTTCAGCCGGCGGCCATCCTTGGTCTGGCGGATGGTTTCGAAATGCTCGATTTTTTCACCGCGTCGAATCTTGGCCAACACCTCGTCTTCCTCCGCGTGACGCTCCAGCGGAATGATCAGAGTGATATGTTGGCCAATGGCTTCCGCCGCCGTGTACCCGAACATTTTCTCGGCGGCGGCATTCCAGGTTCGGATGAAGCCTCCTGGTGACTTGCTGATTATCGCGTCGTGTGACGAATCGATAATTGCGGATAGTAGAGCGGCCGTGGTTTGCTCGCTGTTTGCGCTTGGTAATTTCAAGCGACGCCCTTTCTCAACAAGCTTGGGCGCTGCTCTGTATCAGATGTTACTTAACCAGCGCCCGCCGGGTACCACGATTTGGAAATTGTGGCTCCCTATTAAATGATGTCGCCGAGTCCGAATTCATAGCAAGGAATTACTCGGCGAGGGACCGGGGCGCGATTTCGACGTGGCAAACAATTTGTGTCGAATGCGGAATATTACTAGCGGGATCAACTTGCCTGGATTGTGCATTCATTCCGGACGGCCGCTCGCCTCGCGCAACCACATGTACCAATTTTGCATCCCGTCTCCGCGGGTCGCCGACACGTGCAAAATTTGCAGCCCTGCGTTTACTTGCCGAGCGTATTCGCAGCAGCGCGTAACATCGAACGAAACATAGGGTAGGAGGTCGATCTTGTTCAGTAGCATGAGGTCTGCGGCGCGAAACATGTGCGGATATTTGATTGGTTTGTCGTCGCCCTCCGTCACCGACATGATTACCACCTTGCGCCTCTCTCCCAAATCGAACAGCGCCGGACAAACCAGGTTGCCGACGTTCTCGATAACAACGATTGATTGTATCGGAGGCGCGAGCGTGCGAATCGCGCTTGCTACCATCTCAGCGTCGAGATGACATCCCGCGCCGGTATTGATCTGTACCACTGGGGCACCGCAGTTCCGGATGCGCTCGGCGTCGCGCACGCTCGCCTGGTCTCCTTCGATGACGCCGATCGTCAATTCGGTTTCGAGATCGCGGATGGTGCGCTCGAGCAGGGTGGTCTTGCCCGATCCGGGTGAACTCATCAGATTACAGGCCAGGATCGCGCGCCCCTCGAACCAACCGCGATTGCGCTCCGCTATCCGATTGTTCTTGGCCAGAATTTCCTGCTCGAGTCGAACCGTGCGGGTGGCATGCTCGGCGTTAGAATGGACAATCTCGTCTGGATGCTCTGACGAGTGAGCATGATGATGCGGATGATGGTCGTGATGCTCGTGAGCAGTGCCGTGAGCGTGGCCCGCTTCCTCGTCATGAGCGTGAGTATGCGGCTCGTGCGTCGACGATGACGGTGCATTGAGCGCGGTGTATTCGGCGTGCGAGTCCTGGGAGCATCCGCAGGTGGTACACATCTCACGCGACCTCCACTTGTTTGATTCGCAGCTCGTTGCCGCTCAGAATTTTGAGATTGGCGCTGCCGCACGCGCACAGCGCGATAGCATCTTCAAGTTCCACCTCAGTTCCGCAATCGCGGCATCGCGCCCGCCCCGGTAGTTCGATAATCTCGAGGGTCGAGCCTTCCAATGCGGTGCCGGCCGCACAAACGTCGAAGCAAAAGCGCACCGCATCAGGCACGACGCCGGAAAGCTTGCCGATCTGAAGCACCACACGCGTTACTTTGGCGCCGTTTACGTGTTCGCACACGCCGCTTACGACGCTCTCTGTCACGGCAAGCTCATGCACTGCGCGGCGCTCCTCGAGGTGATCCCGGCAACCGAGCATTCTCTGGGTCGCGTGCTGCGGCCGCGCGATCGCGAGCGGCTGCGACCGCAACCTGTCCCAGGCTGATCCCGCCGTCGTTGGTCGGCACACGGCGATGCGTTAAAACTCGAAAGCCAGCTTCTTCCAGCATC
>DATJOQ010000329.1:0-8387 GCA_035506935.1 Binataceae bacterium (SeqCode)
CATACCCTCTTTGCATAATAGCTAGTCGTATTTCAGAGTCTGCGGTTTGCGTCTCGGCGCTGGTGCGTGGTGTATAATCATGCTTCATGAAGGCATGGCCGAGGTCGTTAAAGTTACTGCGGCACAGTGGTTTTCTTTCAGTCCGTCGCGACATTGAGTCGAGCTATAGCAATATTGCGAGGATTGAAAGGTAAATTTTGATCGGAATCGAAGAGCAGGGCGCTTTAAAGAGCATCTATAGACTCGATGTAGATAATCCCGATGAATATCAGAAATAAGTCCACTTGACTATTCGTGTGGTTCCTTTGTAAGCAAATGGGGGGTACAAATAATCTCGCGCAGGATTGGCGAAGACATAAAGCTAAACGGTGAACCTCCAGCAGCGTGACATTGCTACGGAGGTCGGCGGACGACGCGACCAGCGTGGAGTGAAGTATCGGTAGATAAGTTTCTTGCGCCTAGGTTCGAAAAGGGGGGATCGGTAATGAGTTCACAACCTTTTGCGCAGGGTCAAAGCAGACTCCTCGCGCAGCTTGAGCAATGCGGTCTGCCGAAGACGGCGATTAACTCGCTGGTTGGTCGGCATACCTTGGTTCGTTATCCCAAAGGCTCGCCGTTATTCTTGCAGGGTTCGCCTGCCGACGTTGTGTTCGCCGTTTTTAGCGGCCTGGTAAAAATCTACTGCCCCAGGGCTGAAGGAAGCCGAATCCTGGTCGAACTGGCCGGTCCCGGCGACGTGGTTGGCTACGCCGACTTCGTCGATAGCAACAATCAGCGTTCGCAGGTATTCGAGGCGCACGCCCTGACCAGCTGCTGCGTGGCGCTGTTTACACGCCAGCACGTGCTCAAGATGCTGAAGGGACTCGAGGCTGGTGTGCTGATCCGGATGCTCGAGCTGGTGAACTCATACTGGTCTTCGATAACGCATCGATATGCGATGTTTTTGAGCATGTCGCTGCGCGAACGGCTGGAGGTGGTGCTGAGCGATCTGGGAGGACGCTTCGGTGTCAGCGAGGCGCGAGGGATCCTGCTCACGCCTGAACTCGCGCAGGAAGAACTGGCGGAAATGATCGGCAGCTCGCGTCCGATGGTTAGTAAGCTGCTTACCGAGATGACCGAGCGCGGAGTTATCGCGCGCCAGGGACGGCGCTACATCCTGATGCGGGGCGCGGGTCTCGATTTGGCGCCTCGGAGCTTGTCGCGAGTCGAAGCGGATCCCAGTTCCGAAAACTCGGCGCTTAGCCAGCAGCCCAATGGAGGCGTGATGCGCGGTCCGGCGCGGCCGGCGGCGGCTTAGATTCGCTCGAGTCTGCTTTTAAATTACGGCCCCGGTCTCGCTTCGCTGGCCGCACGCACCGTTCGAGCGGCGCCTATCGGCTCGCGAGCGAACCGGCGCGGCCGAGATGGCCGCCGTCAAACGTAAGTCCTTTCGGCGAGCATGTCGTGCGTATCGCGCACGTAATTCGTTCGAGGCTTGTCCGAGATCCGAGACTGCCGAACGCGCAGCTTTCCTGACGATTCCAACCAGGCCCAAGTGAGCGTGCCGTCGGTACGCGCCTGTCGATCTCTGTGCCCCCAAATCCGATCGCTCGTTCCTGCCCAAAACGCTGTTGCGATAGGGCAGATCGTGGTTAACTTACACAGAGCTACCTTTGTATTTAGGGCTCAAGGACATAAATCAGAATGAATCTTAATCGCTTCACCGAGAAGGCCCAGGAGGCGCTCGGCCGCGCGCAATCGGCTGCGGTGAGCCGCCAGAACCAAGGCGTCGACGTTGAGCATCTGCTGGGCGCGTTGTTGGAAGATGAGCAGGGTCTGGCGGCGTCGATTCTGAAACTCGCGGGCGCTGATCGCAATGCGATCGCGCAGAAGCTTCAGGCCGAGTTCGACAAGATTCCTCGGGTCAGTGGCGGCGGCGCGGATGCGGGGCAGGCGTACGTCACGCAGCGCCTGGGTCGGGTGTTGTCGCGCGCCGAGCAGGAAGCGGGCAAGTTAAAGGACGACTACGTTTCGATCGAGCATATCTTGCTTGCGATTTTGGACGAACCCGGAGCGGCGTCGCGAATCTTGCGCGAGGCGGGCCTCACCCACGATCGCCTGATGGACGCGCTCAAGAAGGTGCGCGGCAATCAGCGCGTGACCTCGCCGAATCCCGAAGCGACTTACCAGGCGCTCGAGCGCTACGGACGCGATCTCACGCAATCAGCGTCGAGCGGAAAGCTCGATCCCGTGATCGGACGCGACGAAGAGATTCGCCGCGTGATCCAGGTGCTGTCGCGCCGCACCAAGAACAATCCGGTGCTAATCGGCGAGCCCGGAGTGGGCAAGACCGCGATCGTCGAAGGCCTGGCGCAGCGGATCGTGCGCGGCGACGTGCCGGAGGGGCTCAAGAATCGGCGGGTGGTGGCGCTCGACATGGGCGCACTGGTGGCGGGCGCCAAGTTCCGCGGCGAGTTCGAGGAGCGGCTCAAAGCTGTTCTGAAGGAAGTCCAGGAAGCTGGCGGCGATATCATCCTGTTTATCGACGAGTTGCACACCGTGGTTGGCGCGGGCGCGGCCGAGGGCGCGATGGACGCGTCGAATCTGCTCAAGCCGATGCTGGCGCGCGGTGAGCTGCATTGTATCGGCGCGACCACGCTCGACGAATATCGCAAGTATATCGAGAAAGACGCGGCGCTCGAGCGACGCTTCCAGCCGGTGATGGTTGAAGAGCCGAGCGTCGAGGACACGATATCCATTCTGCGCGGACTGAAGGAGCGATACGAGGTCCATCACGGCGTGCGTATCAAGGACGCTGCGCTGGTCACCGCGGCAGTACTGTCGAAGCGCTATATCACGGATCGTTTTCTGCCTGACAAAGCGATTGATCTGATCGACGAGGCGGCGGCAAAGCTTCGCACCGAGAAGGAATCATTGCCGGTCGAGCTCGACGAAGTGAATCGCCGAATCATGCAGCTCGAGATCGAGCGCGAAGCGCTCAAGCGCGAGACTGATCCTGGCTCGCGCGAGCGGCTCGAGCGTATCGAGAAGGAGCTGGCCGAAGTCCGCGAGCGCCACGACGCGTTGCAGGCGCGATGGCAGGAAGAGCGAAAAGGTCTCGAGGGTATCGCCAAGATCAAGGCCGAGATCGAGCAGACCAAGCTTGCGATCGAAAAAGCGCGGCGCGATTACGATCTCAACAAGCTGGCCGAGCTGCAGTACGGAAAGCTGGCGGCGCTCGAAAAACAGCTCGCCGCCGAAGAAGCCGGGCTCGTGAACAAGGCCGGTGGCGGCGATCGGCTGATCAAGGAAGAGGTCGACGAGGACGATATCGCGTCGGTGGTCGCGCGATGGACCGGGATTCCGGTGACCCGCCTGCTCGAAGGCGAAGTGCAAAAGCTCGCTCATCTCGACGAGCAGCTTCACAAGCGCGTGATCGGCCAGGACGAAGCGGTTGCGGCGGTTGCGGACGCGGTGGTGCGCGCCCGCGCCGGCCTCAAGGACCCAAATCGTCCGATCGGCTCGTTCATTTTCCTCGGTCCCACGGGCGTCGGTAAGACCGAGCTCGCCCGGGCGCTGGCCGAATTCCTGTTCGACGACGAAGCCGCGATGATTCGAATCGATATGTCGGAGTACACCGAGAAGCACACGGTATCGCGATTGGTCGGCGCGCCGCCGGGCTACGTCGGTTACGAAGAGGGCGGCCAGTTGACCGAAGCCGTCCGCCGCAGACCTTACTCGGTGGTGTTGTTCGACGAAATCGAGAAGGCCCATCCCGAGGTCTTCAATATCATGTTGCAACTGCTCGACGACGGGCGCCTCACCGACGGCCATGGGCGCACCGTGGACTTCAAGAACACGGTAGTGATCATGACGTCCAATATCGCAAGCGACGTCATCCTGTCGTTCAAAGGCAAGGATTACGATCGGATGAAGCAGCAGGCGCTGGACGTCCTGCAGCGGAGTTTCCGGCCGGAGTTCCTGAACCGCATCGACGAGATCGTGGTGTTCCATCCGCTGACCCGCGAGCAATTGCGCGAGATCGTCGATATCCAACTGCGCAAGCTGCGCCAGCGGCTGAGCGAGCGCAAGATCGAGCTCGAGCTCACGGACAAGGCGCGCGATTACTTTGCCGAGCGCGGCTACGATCCGGTGTATGGCGCGCGCCCGCTGCGCCGGTTGATCCAGCGCGAGCTGGAGAGCGCGATCGGCCGCAAGCTGATCTCGGGCGATATCCGCGACGGCTCACGCGTAGTGGTCGACGTCGGTCCTCAGGGCCTCGAGCTCAACAGCAAGATGCTGGCATCAGCCGCCTAATCGAGACAACCGTTTGTAATGCGAGCGGCACGGCCTGACGTCCGTGCTGCTTGCATTTTTGAGACGCGCGATGGCGAAGGCGATCGTGCCGATTACGGCTCGGGCTCGGTCGCGAGGGTCTCCGTGACTACAGTGCCCGATGCGCGCTGTTTTTGCAGCGTAAGGCAGAACAGTGCTGCAACCGTCATCGCCATCGCCACGCATTCGAGCCAGTTGAAGCGCTCGTGTTCGACCACCGCTCCCAGCGCCACCGCGACGACCGGGTTGGTGTAGGCATGGCTGGTGAAAACCGCGGGCCGCGTGTTGCGCATGAGAAAGTTGTAGGCGCTGAATCCGATCAGCGAGGAGAAAATCGACAAGTAGCCGAATGCCAGTGCGGACTCGAGTGCCGGGAAGTGATTGAGACGCTCGCCGACCGCGAAGCCGAACAAGGTCAGCGTCAGGCCGCCGCATAACATCGTTGCCGCGCTGCCCATCAGGCCGACCGGTAGTGATACGCGCCGACTGATGATTGAGCCGAAGCCCCATCCCATAGCCGAAATCATCAGCACGATCGCGCCCAGCGGCGAAGCGGAAAGGTCGGTTTCCAGGTTGAGCATGACTACGCCGGCGAAGCCAAACCCCAGGCTGATCCATTCTGCCCGCGTCGGCCATCGCTCCCAGAAGGCCGCGATCAGCACCGCCCACATCGGTGCGGTAGCGAAACCCATCGCCGCCAGTCCCGAGGTCACGGTCTGCTCCGCGAATACCAGGCCGCCGTTGGCGGTCACGACCAGGAACAATCCCGCGATAAAGGCGGCGATCCATTCGCGCAGCCGCGGGGTCTCGCCGCTGCGCAGCCATACAAACGCGTACAGGATGACGCCTGCGATCATGTAGCGCGTCCCCGACATCAGAAAGGGCGGGAAGTCTGCTATCGCCAATCTGATCGCGAGAAAGGAAGAGCCCCAGATGATGTAAATCGTCGCGAGCGCGATTCCGATCGAAAGCGGCGTCGCGGTCTCCGGGATGAACGGAACCTCTCCTTCGAGTGCAGGAGGATTTGCAGGTGTCGACTCGAGTGGTTTTTGCACAGTTTTTTAAAACCCCGGCCATTATATCCATTGTCATCAAAGGTTCACGCCGTAAGGATGTTTTTTCTCCGCGGTGTTTTTCCATCCTTGCACGGTTCCGTTCGTACGCGACGGCAGTCGTGCGCTGAGCACGAATGACGCGGCGATCTACCGGCGCGGCGGCCAGTCGTGATAGGCAAATCGAAGGGGAGAGATCGATGCAAATAGAAACGCTGGCTAGCGGTTATGGTCTGCTCGAGGCGCCGCGCGTAGATGAACTCAACCGGCTCTACTTCAGCGACGTGCCGCGAGGCGGAGTGTATCGCCGCAGTCCCGACGGGACGATTGAAAACCTGATTCCGGGACGCAAGGGCGTGGGTGGGATGCTGCTCAATCAGGGCGGCGGACTGGCGATTACCGGGCGCAGGCTCGCGCTATGGGACCATCGCACCGGCGCGATCCACGACCTGTTTGCGAGCTACGAGGGCAAGCGACTCAACGGACTCAACGACATGACCGTGGACGACCACGGCAGCGTTTATGTTGGTTCGCTCGAGTTCAACGCGCTCAGCGACGAAAAACCGGTGCCAGGATTTCTTTACCGGATCGATTCGGATTGCAAAGTCACGAGGCTGTGGGAAGGTATCGAGCTGACCAACGGGCTCGGCTTCAGCGCCGATCGCAAGCTGCTTTATCATTGCGATTCCACCACGAAGGCGGTGTGGGTCTACGACGTCGCGGCGGATCGCAGCGTTAAAGACCGGCGGGTCTTCGCCAAGGTGCCTGAAGGATGGCCCGATGGATTGGCGGTCGATGTGGAAGGCGGTGTCTGGGTGGCTGCAGTGTTCGGCGGGGAAATCCTGCGCTTTACCGACGACGGCACGCTCGAGCGCCGGATCGGGATGCCGGCGCACAGGGTCACCAGCCTGGTGTTCGGCGGCAGTGATCTTCAGGACCTCTATATCGTTACCGCCGACAACAGCGAGGACGCGACCCGGCAGGGAACGGTTTTTAAAATGCGATCCGACATCCCGGGTCTGCCGGTGCCCAATTCGCGCTTCTCGATTTGATCAGGAAAAGACGCTTCTGATCGCCGTTGCAGCGATTGCACTCGCATCGGGACGAGCGCCGCGGTGATCGCGTCGCGTTAATGCATCTCGAAAGACAATTCCGTTTGTACCGCTGCCGAATCATTGGAGGCCACTGTGAAAACTAGCGGAATAATTTTGGCCACTGCGGTCTTTATTCTTATTGTGGCCGTTTTTTTCATCGAAGTGATCGCGCCAAGCATGGACTGGTCGGCGGCCGCACGCCCGGGTTTTGTCGAGAACTTCATCGCGGATCGCGTGATCGACGGATGGGTCGGGCGCCACGCGTCCGATCAGGAAAATCCGATCGCCGGCACGCCAGAGAATCTGAAGGCCGGCCAGGATAGCTATCGCGAGAATTGCGCGGGATGTCACGGGCTTGACGGCAGCGGCCGCAATCAATTCGACGCCGAGTTCTATCCGCCGGTTGCGAATCTGACCGAAGACGCGGGCCAGATGACCGACGGCCAGATTTATTTCATCATCGCGAAGGGCATTCGATATTCCGCGATGCCGTCATTCGAGGGTAACTACAATCGTGACCAGATCTGGCGTTTAGTGTCGTGGGTACGCCATCTGCCGCACCTGAGCCAGGGAGAAAAAGCCGATCTGGTGACCGAGATGAGGGCGCAACTGGAACACCACAAGGCCGCGAGCGCCGCTCATTAGAATCCCACGCGGATCCGAATAAGGTTACTGCTAAACGGTTTACGAATCGCTCTCAGCGTTGACTCTCAGATCAAACTAGTTTGATACTAGTCTAATGAGGCATGGTAAGAAAGTTGTCGGACTGTTCGAGGCCAAAACTCACTTGTCTGCGCTGGTTGATAGAGCGGCTCGCGGCGAAGAAATAACCATCACAAGACGGGGTAGCGCGATAGCTCGCCTTGTGCCCGCTCGGGACGGAGAACGGAAAAACCCGCAAGAGGCTGCGGCAGCAATTCGTCGCCTGCGAAAAGGCCTCACAATCGAGGCGATAACGATTCGTGATCTGATTGAAGAAGGCCGCCGTTGAGCGGCTTAGTACTCGATGCGTCGGTAACTCTCTGCTGGTTGTTTGAAAGCCAGTCGACTCCCTACACGGATGGGGTTCTCGATCGGATCGCACTCGGATGGGAAGCATTGACCTCGGGTGTCTGGCCGCTCGAAGTGGCGAATGTCCTGGTAGTCAGTGAACGGCGCGCCCTGATCAAGCCGGCGCAAAGTGCGGCCTTCGTAGAAGTTCTTCGTCAGCTTCCGATCCGGGCAGAGACTGCGGCTCCGGACCGCGTCTTCAGGGAGGTCCTGGAAACCTCGCGTCGCTTTCGGCTTTCAGCGTACGATGCGAGCTACCTGGAAGTCGCGATGCGATCGAGCCTGCCGCTCGCGACCGTCGACGGGCCGTTGCGTAAGGCTGCACGCGCCGCTGGAGTCAGTCTGCTTTGAATTTGACTTCGGTCGCTTGAGGAACGGCAGGACTCGGTTCGGACTCGTCGCGGATCTCTTCCATCCGGCCGCCCGCCAGTAACCGATAGCGCCGCCCGCTCCAGTCGATTTCGTTGCTGACCAGGCTCGCAAACCAGATTCCCGCCATCAGCAGGTCCTTGAGCGGAACGATCCACAGGTCGGAGAGCGCTTCCGGAGTGCGAAGTGCGACACCCACCGCGACCGCAGACATCGCGATCCGCCCAGCGATCACCCCGGCGAGCATCCCAAGCGAGAACAGGCTAAAGCCCGAAGCGATCATCAAAAGCAACGCCCAAAGCGGGCCGTTGATCAGAATCGTAGCGAGGCTCTCGGGCCGAATCGTGCGGTACGTGCGGGCCCATCGCAATTGATGGTGCCAGAATTCGCTAAAACGGGTCTCCTCGCAGGTCAGCGTGACCACCGAGCTTGAGAACTTCACCTTGTAGCCGCGGTCGGAAACCATCCGGCCCAGGTAAAAATCGTCGGCCAGCTTATCCTTGAGCGC
>DATJOQ010000330.1:0-3182 GCA_035506935.1 Binataceae bacterium (SeqCode)
CTGCGATTTCGAGACCTACGACCGCTTGGCCGCGATTTGGCGCGAATTCCAGGAGGATTCAGCCTTGCGCGTCGGTATCCTGACCGGCGCCGGCGAGCGCGCATTCTCCGCCGGCAGCGACGTCAAGGCGGATTATATCCAGGGGCATGACGCCGATCGTCCCAATCCGCTGTTTGCGGTAATGGCGACATTGCGCAAGCCGATCGTCGCGGCGATCAACGGTCACGCCAACGGCGGCGGGCTCGAACAGGCCCTGTTTTGCGATATCCGGGTCGCCGCCGACCACGCGCAGTTTGGTCTGGGCGAGGTGCGTTTGGGATGGCTTCCGGGTGCCGGCGGCACGCAGCATCTGCCACGGCTGATTCCGCTGGGCAGCGCGCTCGAGATGCTCTACACCGGTAATCGTATCGACGCACACGAAGCTCTGCGCTTGGGCCTGGTCGATCACGTGGTGCCGATGAATCGGCTGATGGCCAAATGCGACGAGATCGCACGCGAGATCTGCAAAAGCGCACCGCTCGCGGTCGAAGCGATCAAACAGGCGGCATTGCGCGGGCTCGACATGCCGCTGGCTGACGGCCTAAAGCTCGAGCGCGAATTTTTCAAATCGCTGCAGAAAACCGAGGATGCACGCGAGGGCGCACGAGCCTTCGCCGAAAAGCGCCCGCCTCAATGGAAAGCCAAGTGAGGTGAGTTATCGCGACATAATCTCGGCCGGAAAAAAGCCGCTAGTCGCTGCTGCACGAGGATTGACGAAGACCGCAAATGGTTCATATTGTCAGGCAACTGGCTTATCCCAATAGGCGGGCCCAGAGCCCGCCAGGGCGAGTCCAAACCATCGACGGCACAGGAGGTCGAAAATGAAGTCCGCAACGGAAAAGAAGCCCGAGAATCCCAGGCTCAACCAACTCTTCGACGACCTCATCGCCACATTGAAGGGATTCATCCGCAAAAATCATGTTACCTACGGCGAGTACCATCGCGCGTTGGAATTACTGGTCGAGGCCGGCGACACCAAGGAAATTCCGCTCCTGATGGACGTGTTCCTCGAGATGACGGTGAACGACGTCACTTATGCGGATCAGCCGGGTACGGAAGCCACGGTCGAGGGACCGTTCTACACCGCCGACGCGCCGATGTTGAAGGCGCCGTTCGTATTGCCACATCGCGCCAACGAGCCGGGCGACGTTCTGTTCTTCTCCGGCACCGTGCGCTCAACCGGCGGAGCGCCGCTCTCCGGCGCGCTGATCGATCTGTGGCAGGCCGACGCCGACGGAATGTATTCCCACTTCAACATCCCTGAGGAAAAGGCACCTTTCAATTTGCGCGGACGCTTCGTGGCCGATAAAGACGGCAAATTCGAGGTGCAGACCTGGGTGCCGGTGTCTTATGAGATCCCGAAAGCGGGACCGACCGGGGCGCTGCTCAAAAAGCTTGGACGTCACGCGTGGCGCCCGGCGCATCTGCATATCAGATTGTCGCACCAGGGTTACCAGACGCTGACCACGCAGATCTTTCTGCAGAACGATCCGTGGATCGACTCCGACGTGGTCGGCGCGGTCAAGAAATCGCTGCAGATCGGTCTCACCAAGCACGAGGACGGCTCGGAGCTGCGCAAGAAGGATCAGAAGCGCCCGTTCTACACGGCGTCGTACGATTTCGCGCTGCCGCCGGTTATCGCGAAAGCCGCCGCGTGACATCCGCGCGGCGCGATCGAACCAGTTCGCGCTCCGGGCTTGATCATCGCCATTTGAGGGGCCGATACCAGTAGCGCACCGCGAACGTATCGGCTCCGCTGGCCGCCGCGCCAGGCGTTAGGGCAGCGCAAGCGTCTGCAGGCATTTGCCGACCGCGTTCGACCAGTACTCCTGGACCTCCCACACGCTACCGTTTGACAGCGTTACCGGCGGGCCGAACTTGGTGTAGCACTTGTCGGCAACCTCGCGGCCGTGTGAGTCGTACCAGGCGTTGATGAACGGGTCGGTCATCGATTCCGCGAGCTCGTGCGCCGCGTAGTTCACCATCGATTGCGTGGTGTTGCTGTAGTTGTTCTGATTGGTAGGAACGATCTGACAGAGGCCGCTGGTTTTCGGAAGGAAAACCACCACAATCGGAGAGCCATTGCACATCCCGTGATTGTGCCAGGCGCAGAAGGTGGCATTCGGCAGAGGCTGTGACGTGGTGACGACGTAGATACCGTTCGGATCAACCGTGCCTCCGGTAAATTTGCAAGCCTCGTGGACGATTCGCTTGAGCTTGGGTGATCGCGAAGGCGGAGCTGTCGTGGTATCGCTGGCCGAACCTACCAAAGTATCCGTGGGAGGCGGCGCGCCGCGCAGATATTGAGTCAGGATATTTGAATAGCTGCTGTTGCCCCATCCTTCATAAAACGTGGACAACCCTTGATCCAGGTCGGAAGGAAATTCGGAAGGATTGCCCCAGTAAATTATGTAAATGTTCGATGAGCTCAGAATCGGTCCGCCGTGATCGATCAGATTTTTGGCGGTACTGACCTGGCGGGTGGATTCGCCGACAGCCCCAGGATTGTCCACGCCGAACGGAATCGGCATTTCGATCGAGCCGTCGGGCTGCCGAGCCGGCAGCGCCGGCACTATCGTCATCGCCGATGCGCTCTGCGCACACGCGGAACCGACGCTTAGCGAGGCGGCCGCGAGTTGCAGCACAATCAGCACAATCGCGAGCCTCCAGAGACCTGCTTGTGGCTTCATCGGGCACCTATATCTGGCACTTATCGCCAGATTGTTGACAACTTGTTAACTAACGCTACTCGTAGTGTGAGCGACGTAACTGCTCACAATTCAACGACGTAGCATAATTGGATCGTGATACGCCGGAAAGGATATACTTAGTGCAAAACTTGCACGCTAACGGAAGCGTAAGACTTAGTTCGTGGTTTTTAGGCGGAATATGGGATTATAAAGGCTGGCGATTTGCCCAATTCACGAAGGCTACCGCGAAAAAGAAAGCGCGCGTCCGATCGTGATCGTGACGCGCGCCATCGCTTTCCGCGACGAACGGCGGTTATCGAAAGATCGGGGCGACGCTTCGATCAGTCGGAATTCTCCAGCGGCGAAAGATGGCGCATGCGGCTGCCAACATAAGAAATCAAATTTAACCCGCCGGAGGACCTTTCACGCAGGAAGCTAAGCGTTTTGCGCGTG
>DATJOQ010000331.1:0-20943 GCA_035506935.1 Binataceae bacterium (SeqCode)
CGCTCACCGCAGCCGCCCACCGGCGAACAGATCTTCGACGACGAGCCGTCCACTCCACCGCCCGCGCGGCGCGGCGGCAGACGCGTCCTCGGCGTTATCGGATACACGCTGGCCGCGATCGCCGCGCTCGGCGCCGGCGCCTGGTTCGCGCTTCATCTGAGCAGCCCCTCGCAGCAGGCCAAGCTCGCGCCCGAGGCTTCGCCTTCGGCCGCGGCCGGCCCCGGTCCGTTGGTCGCGCTCGCCAGTACGCCCGCGCTGCAAGTCACCGGCGAATCCGCTGGCGACCCGGCGCGAAATCAGGATGCGGCGCGCAAAGTCTTCGAAGATAACAAGGCTGCGTTGCTCGACACTTACAAACACACGCTCGAAAGCGACAACACGCTGAGCGACGGCATGATCGCGACCTTGCGCGTCGCGCCCACCGGCGAGGTCAGCATGGGTGCGGTCGCGACTTCGACCAACGTCAATCCCGCGCTGGACAACGAAGTCATCAAGGCGATGACGGGATGGCGCTTTCCGCCATTCAGCGGCAGCTCGGTCGAAATACGCTATCCCGTGGTGTTCGCGCCTTCGGGCTCTGACGCGTCGAATGTCGAAAACCAACTAAATGAAAAGGTTGCCCACCTGAGCTCGACCGAACCGGCGGAATACACTGCCGCGCTCGGACCCTCGCCCTCACCCGAGGCTGCTCCCGGCGCCGCGTCGAGCGAAGTCGCCAGCGCGCCCCCTGCGCCCGTGGCTCCGCCGGTTGTTCCGCCTGCGGTTGCGCCTCCGCCGCCTGTGGCCGTGGCACCCGAAGCGCCAGTCGTGGTTCCGAAAAAGAAGCCGCACCGGCACAGGGTGAACCTGGCCTCAGTGCCGCCGCCGAAGCCCTCCCTGCTCGACCGTGTTCAGGACGCGTTGCACAGCCGCAAGGGCCTGAACCGGGTCAAGGCGTTCACCAGCGGCGATACCGTGACGCTTTATGGCAGAGTGTTCGACGATCCCACCAGACTGATGGCGGAACGAACCGTGCGCGACGTCCCGGGCGTGGCCAACGTGAACAATACGCTCACGACCGACACTTCGGTGTGGACGCAGGAGCAGAATCAGATCAATCGCGAAATGCAGAACGCAGGATTGGGCAAGGTCACAGCCAAGGTGATCGGCAGATCCGCCTATCTCGACGGTGAAGTAACCACCAGCGCCGAACGAGATCGCGCGGTTACGATCGCCGAGAGCGCCGCGCCGGTGCGCGTGCGCACCAACTTGATCCGCGTAGTGCCTAAGGGACTGTTTGGATTCTGAGATAAACGTCATTCGAAGCATCGACGCGACGATGCGATCGTCAAATTTCACTGATGACAGTATTTAGTATTTGCTTGCGATCCGGATGATACGTATTGACAATGTTTTAAATCAGCGGTTATATGACCGGACAGTCTCCTCATGCTTGTTCCTGTATCAAGGAGGTCGTAGTTCCCATGGCAGCTCCTACTACCTGCAAAGAAGCGTTCGAAGCGATGCCCAGCCGTTTCAAGAAGGAAGCGGCAAAGGGACTGCATTGTGTTTACCAATTTGACCTCTCGGGAGACGGCGGCGGAAAGTGGCAGGTGGCGATCGACGACGACAAGATCGACGTGAAAGAAGGTGCGCATCCTTCTCCCAACACGACGATCTCGATGACCGCGCAAGACTATCTCGATATGATCAGCGGAAAGAGCAACGGCCAAGTGCTATTCATGAGCGGCAGATTGAGAATTTCTGGCGATATGGGACTAGCGCTGCGTATGCAGAGTCTCTTCCAACAATAGATAATATTTGCTATAAGCAATATTGTGCTCTAGGAATTCCTGGAGTAATCCATTTATAACCTCTAGCCACTCTCCAATATCCCAAATAGCCCGCAGGGCTCGACCAGCGTAATACTCCACCACTTAGTAAGAACGAAAACAATTAGAACCAGTTTGATTACAGCCTGCGTGGGCGTAAGCCCAACTAAAATCATAATCATTGGAGGGAGCTAAGACTGAGAATGGCTTCGCAGGAAACGTCCAGCAATGAAGTCGAAAACGACGCGAGCGACGAGCACGCGGAGCAGAGTAACGACGCGCTGGCCACTAAGCTGTCCAAGGAACTAAACAATTGGCGACGTCGGCGCACCAACACTCGGACACGGCCGATGGAATCCTTCTCGAATAACGGCAAGCTGCGCTCGGAACCCGCGCGAACCATAAAGGTCCGCGGGCACGAGACGCTTGTCATTCGGAAGTCCAAACCGATGCCCAAGCCCCGCCCAGGCTCTACTCCCGACAATAATAATTAACTCCGCCTGCGGCCCCGCGCGCGTTGCGCTGGTGCCTGTCAGCCGCGGCAGTAATTAGGTCGGGTCATCTCACATCGCGAAACACGGCGTGAGCCGCGTCTGCGTCACTCGTAGCGGATAACTTCTACCGGCAATTGCCGTGAAGCCTGACGCGCGGGATAGAAGCTCGCCATCAGGCACAAAATCATCGACGCTGCCGCCACCGCCCCGAAATTCCACACGGAAGCGTCCACCGGAAGCGACGAGATGCCGTAAATATCCTTCGGGATGTGGACAAAGTGGTAGTTCGCCAGCGCAAAGCACGCCACGGCACCCAGAATCAGACCCGCCAGGGTCCCGACACCACCCAGTACCAGGCCCTTCAACACAAAGATCAGCCGGATCCCGCCGCGCGTCGCCCCCATCGTCATCAGGATCGCGATATCCTTGCGCTTCTCCATCACGGTCATGATCAGCGTCGCGACCAAATTGAACGCGGCGACCGCGATCAGCATCAGCAAGACCAGCGAATAGACTCGCTTCAGCATCGCGAAACCGGCGGTCGCGGCCTGGTTGAACTCGATCCAGTTGCGCACGCGATATGGGTACGGAAACAAATTGCGCAGCGCCACGGTCGCGGATTGGGTGTCGTCGAGATCCTTGAGCCGCAGTTCGATTCCGTCGACCCGGCCCTCGCGGCCGAAAAATCGTTGCGCGTTTTTAAGCCCCATGAAGACCACGGTGCGGTCGACGAACGCCGCGCCCGAATCGAAGATCGCGCCCACCGTGAAGTTTCCGCTTCGAGCGGTGATTTCGCCGTTGTCCTGCGCCAGGATCGGTGAAACCACGCGCACCACGTCGCCGACCTTCACCTTGAGCTTCTGCGCCAGCTCCTCCCCGATCGCCAACGCGCCGTTGGGCGCCGTCGGATTACCGGGAGTCGGCTCGATCACCTGCCCCAGGCTCGCGAGTTCACCCCGCTGAATATAGCGGCGTAGCTCGTGCGTCCCGGCCAGGCTCTGGATATCGATTCCGCGCACCACCACGCCGCCGACACCACGGCCCGAGCTCAGCATCCCCTGCCCGATAACGAAAGCCGCCGCGCCGGTAACGTCAGGCACTTTCAGCGCCTTGGCTTCGATATCGTCGTAGTTGGTGATTGAACCTTCGAAACTCAGGATCTGAATTTGCGGACTCAGGTTCAGCACACGCGCGCGCAGGTTGGCCTCGAAACCGTTCATCACCGCCAGCACCGTCACCAGCGCCGCGACTCCGATCGTCACGCCGATCGCGGTAAAGAAAGTGGTTATCGAGATAAAAGCGGTCTTGCGGCGCGCCCGCAAATACCGCATCGCGATTCCAAGCTCGTAACGCACTAGCCGATTACGTAGTCACGCTCGACGGCAGGGGGAGATCAGACGACATAGATTTCGATACTCGGTGACAGTACGCGCAACGGCTCGCGCTCGCGTAGCGCGCCCTCGGCCGCCGCCGCGTCAGCCGCACTGCCGAAATGAACAAGGCATACCAGGGCGTCGGGCGAACCGAGCTCGTGCATCGTGATATGCGACAGATATCCCTGCAATTCCTGCACGAACGACATCGCCTCAACCGGATTCTCCGGCGCTTGCTCGAATCGGATAATCAGCGCTGTGGTATCGGTTCCGAAACTGACTCCATGAACGCTTAGTACGGGCCCGAATGGCTCATTAGCGCGCTCGCTCGACTGCGCCAGCATCGAATGCATCTTCCGATAGATCGGCGATCGCGCCAGTTCGCGCCGCGCGCCACTCAACTGCGGCATACTCTGCCATTCCGAATACACCAGCCATCGCGAGCGATCGTCCTGGGCGTGATAGAGGCGATGTGCCGTGCATCCCTGCTTGCGCCGCAGAATCTCCCACAGCTCGCGGACCATGCGCAGCGCCTCATCGGCGCTCTCTGATTTCAGTTCCAGCCGTTGCAGTTCGATAACCGCACGCGATGTGGTTCCCTTGGCCAAGAAAATACTCCCTTCCGGATCGGTCGAGATTGAATGCGCCGAGCGACGATTCCAGGCGCTCCTAGAATATCACCCGCTCTTGCTTGAGTTGCGCAATCTCCTCTGCACTCAATCCTAACATACCGCCCAGCACCTCATCGCTATGCTCACCGAGAATCGGCGCGGGCGTGCGCAGCTCGCCCGGCGTGCGGCTGAGCCTGTGCTGCAGCCCTTCGTAAGGCGACGCACCCATCTGCTTATGCTCGAGCCAGTGCCAGAAATCGAACGCAGCAAGATTGTCATCGTGATGGATATCGACGCAATTCTGCACCGGGTACGCCGATACGCCAGCCGCCTGAAGCTGATGCGTCAGCTCGGCTGCGACGCGATCGCGAACTTGCGTGGAAATGAATTCATCGAGCGCCTTGCGATTTTCCAAACGGCCGGCCATCGTCGCAAATCGTTTGTCACAGACCGGATCGCCGAACACGCTCAGCAATCCTCGCCACTCGACATCGTCGGCGACCGCGATCGCCATCCAGCGCTCGTTGCCGTCCTCGTCGCGACAGCGATAGGCGCCGTGCGGCGCGTAATTCTGCGAGCGATTTCCCTCGCGTCCCTGCACCCGGCCGGTTGCGAAGTAATCGATCACCGCGGGGGCCATGAAATGAAGCGCGGCCTCGTATTGCGCCATATCGATGTACTGTCCGCGTCCGCTGCGCCGGCGATAGTCGAGTGCGGCCAGCAAGAGCGCTGCCGCGAATCGCGGCGCGATAAAATCTGTATACGCGCCGTAGGGCGGCGACGGCGCGCTGTCAGCATCGTAGCCGGAGATATGATAGAAGCCGCACAGCGCCGCCATCAGTTGCCCGAAGCCTGGATATAGCGCGTTCGGTCCGGTCTGGCCCTGAAGACAAGTCGACAGCATCACCACGTCCGGCTTCAATTCGCGCAAATGCTCGTAGTCGAGACCCCAGTTGCGCATCGCCTTGGGAGTGAAGCTCTCGGTCACCACGTCGGCCCACGGCACCAGTCTTTGCACCAGGCTCCGCGCCTTCGGATTACTCAGATCTAAGGCGACGCTTTTTTTCGAGCTGTTGTAGCTGGCAAAGAATTGACTGTTGTTGATTCCGGGCTGCGCGTCCTTCCATGGCGGCCCCAGGCGCAAGACGTCGATACGCGCCGCCGATTCGATTCGGATCACGTCCGCGCCATTGTCCGCCAGGTACTTCGTGGTTATCGGCCCGACTCCGACCCAGGCGAAATCGAGCACGTGAACGCCCTCGAGTGCGTAACGTCGCATCGCCGTCTCTCAGATCGCTCCAATTTCAGCCAGATGCGCGATTCGTTCGGCGCTGAGCCCGAGCAGATCGCCATACACTTCGCGATTGTGCTCGCCGAGTCGCGGCGCCCTGCGCGGAGCGCCGATCGGCGTCTGACTGAGTTTCGCGATCGCACCGGGAAACTTAAGCGCGCGGCCGAGCGTGTCGTGCTCTACCGTAACGAAATACTTGCGCGCAGCGAGTTGCTCGTCGACCGCGACGTCCGCGACCGTGGCGACCGGCGCCAGCAGGATTCGCCGTTTGAGACCCTCGGTATAGATGTGCTGCTTGTCCATCGTCAGAAAAAAAGCCTGCACACGATCTTCGAACTCGGCAACTTCGATGCGATCCTGTTCGGTGGCTTTCATCAGGATTCCCGGCGTCCAGCCGCGCCAATCCTTGGATTTCATCCAATCCGCGGCGAATCCGATTTCTGCCATCCAGTTGACCAACGCAACCGTCGACGGCGCAGCCGGGCCGCCGATTATCAGAATTGAGATGTAGCCGTCGCGGCATCGAAACACCATCTTGCGCTGTACGTCGAGCCCGCCGACAAACACGCCGCTCCGCTTGAGGTAATCGCCGTGCAGGATCGGCATCGCCTGCTCGTTCATCAAGGTCCACACCACGCAGGCCTGCATATTGACCATCACTCGCTGGCCCACTCCCTCTATCTCGCGCGGATAGTGCGCCATCAGCGAAGCAACCGCAGCCTCCGCACCGGCGTGAAGCCCGGCCTGCGGCAAGCTCATCTGCAGCGGCGGCTTGCCCGGCTCGCCCATCAGATACATCGCGCCACCCGCAGCCCACGAAACGATATCGGCAGCTTTGTAGTCCTTGCCCGGGCCAGTGTCGCCGAACGGAGTGATTGCAGTATAGATCAGGCGCGGATTTTTATGCGTCAGCGCTTCGTAGCCGACCCCGAGCGAATCGAGATAACCGACCGCGAACGACTCGAGTACGAAATCGCTTCTCCTCACCAGGTCGGCGAAAAGATCACGCCCTTCGGCGGATTCCAGATTCAGCGTGACCGAGCGCTTGCCCGCTTCGTACGCTAAAAAATAAAGTCCCGTGTCCGCGCCGGGTTTGTCATCGAGAAACGGAGCGATTCGCCGGGTCGGAGCGCCCCCGGGCGGCTCGACTTTGATCACGTCGGCGCCAAGATCGGCGAAAATTTTTCCGCACAGCGCGCCCTTGTCGTCGCTCAGATCGAGCATGCGAAATCCCTTGAGCAGCTCGCAGTTCATGCTTGGCTCTTCGAGCGATCGCGTGCGTCGATTTCGCTTCGGGTGTTCATATGGTCACGCGGGGCGATGAGCTTCCGCGCCGCCTATGCTTGCAGAACGCTGCGTGCGGCGCCAATCGCGGTCGCGTATTCGGCGTGCGAGGGAATTACGAAGTTCGGCCCGAAGATGCGCTCAAGATGTCTCACTTGCCGCAGGAAACTAACGATCCGGACGAGCTTGCCGGTCAGTACGATATTTTGCTGATGGCATGCGCGCGCGCTGGCGATACTCATCACGCCGACCACTTCCGCGATCATATTTACAATCGCCAGTGCCTTGTCGTCTGGCGTGGCGTCGCTGTTGAGCTTGCCGAAATTGGACGCGGTCGTGCCGGGCGGCAGATCGCCCAGCGGACCGCCCGCGATATCGCCGACCGTGAGATCGATACGCGAAAGATCGCCGCGCCGCGCCATCGCCTCCAGCGTTTCGAGCTTCGAAACCGCGAGCATGTGCTTGGAAAGTCCGAGCAGTGTGCCGCCGCCTACGCCGGTTCCGCCGAAATGTTCGATCCGATTTCCGTGAACCGACACGATCGCGGTCCCGGTACCCAATGAGACCACCAGCGCGTCTTTCATACCGGCAAGCGACGTTCCGCCGATTCCGATCGCCGTAAACTCGTCGACCTTGGTCACTGGCCGTCCGAGCAGATTGGCGGGAAGAGCGCGCGCCCCCGATCCGGTAGCCGCAACGCGGGTAATCCGATCGAGGCTCAGATCGTAATCGCTCACCAGCTTGCCCAGTGCGCCCGCCGCAGCCGCGATCGGATTGTTGGCTTCGATCGTTACCACGGGAAATTCGCCGTCGTTGAGCAGCACGGCGTCGGTGGTCGATCCGCCGATATCAATACCGACGATCACAACGGGTTCCAGCCGCGACGAGTCATAGCGCAAAACTAAACCAGCCGCGCGGATCTAAGCAACTCGCGCCCTGAGCTTAGTGCGCCTCCTGCACTATGATAGGGTCGATCCGATGCCACGGCGCAAAGCGCCTCAGCCGAGTCTGTTTCCCTCCAAACCCGCGCGCGGGCAACCGCTGGCGGACCGCATGCGTCCGGCCACGCTGAGTGAATTCGTCGGCCAGGAGCATCTGCTCGGACCGGGCAAGCTGCTGCATCAGGAAATCGCCGCGCACAAGCTCCACTCGATGATTCTTTGGGGCCCGCCGGGAAGCGGCAAAACCACGCTGGCGCATCTGCTGGCCAACGAGTCACAGGCCAACTTCGTCTGGTTCTCGGCGGTAGTCTGCGGCATCGCCGAATTGCGTGAAGCGGCCGAAGCCGCGCGCCGCGAACTGTCGCTGAGCGGGCGCTCGACCGTGCTTTTCATCGACGAGATCCATCGATGGAACCGCGCGCAGCAGGACGCGTGTCTGCCCCACGTCGAGAGCGGATTGCTGACTCTGATCGGAGCGACCACCGAGAATCCGTCGTTCGAGATCATCGCCGCGCTGCTGTCGCGCGCGCGCGTGCTGGTGCTGAATCCGCTGACCGACGCCGATATCGCGACGCTTATCCGCCGCGCGCTCGACGATCGTGAACGCGGCCTCGGCGATCTGCAGTTGACTCTCACTGACGAATCGATGAGCGAATTGATTCGGCTGGCCAACGGCGACGCGCGCCAGGCGCTCAGCACGCTCGAAGTCGCAGCCGGATTGGCCCATCAGGCAGGTCGCGGGACGCTCACCGATGACGATGTGCGCGAGGCGAGCCAGCATAAGCCTCTGCTCTACGATCGCGCCGGCGAAGAGCACTACAACGTGATCTCCGCGTTCATCAAGAGCATGCGCGGCAGCGACCCGGATGCGGCGCTGTACTGGATGATGCGGATGGTCGAAGCGGGCGAGGCGCCGCTGTTTATCGCGCGCCGGATGGTGATCTTCGCGGCCGAGGACGTCGGCAACGCGGATCCGCGCGCGCTACAGATCGCGATCGCGGTCAAGGACGCGGTCGATTTCGTCGGGATGCCCGAAGGCGTGATACCGCTTGCGCAGGGCGTCACCTATCTCGCGAGTGCGCCCAAATCAAACGCTTCGTACCTCGCGATGAACGCGGCGCGCGACGACGTCAAGCGCCACGGCGCCCTGGCGGTTCCGCTCCATCTGCGCAACGCGCCGACGCCGCTGATGAAAAGCCGCGGCTACGGCGAGCACTATCGCTATCCGCACGATTACGAGGGCGCGCTGGTCGAGCAGCAATACCTGCCGGAGATTCTGAAGGAGCGTCTCTACTATGCGCCGGTTGCGCGAGGCTACGAAATTCGTCTTCGCGAATTTCTTGAAAAGGCGAGAGCGCGCAAATCCGGAAAATCACAATCGAGCCGCCGCCCCTCCGACGACGAATCCGAACGCGACCGACAATAGGCGGGGAAAACTTCGTGCGAGGACCGCGATCGGCCGCGGCGCCTCGCACGCAGATTTTCTAGCTGTGCGACAACCGCTTGCGGCGCGCGTATTACATGGCGCGCCCGATTGAACCTGTGAGAGCGGCTGTCGTTTTGCGGCTGGTCTGCCTAGCGCGTGCCGAGCACCGAGTCCTTCAGACTCTTGGCCGGCGTGAAGCGCAGGCGCGTGCGTGCGGGAATTTTGATCTGTTCGCCGGTTGCGGGATTTCTGCCGATTCGCGCCTTGGTCTTGCGCTTACGAAAAATCCCGAGCCCCGCCAATCGCAGAGACCCTTCGCGCTTGAGTTCGCGCACCACCAGATCGGTGAGAGTCTCAAGCAGGGTCTTAGCCTGCTTTTTGTTGATCCCGACTTTCTCCGAAAGGTAAGCCGATACCTGTGACTGCGTCATCCTCCGCCTTCCTCCTTGCTTTCCCGAACCGGGATTCTACCAACAGTGAACCAGCGCGACGGTTTTTTCAAGAGCGCAAGGTGATTTTTTGTCGACTGGACGCTGGTTTTTGAACAGCCTGAGCTTGTATCCCTTGGCGCACAGTCGCTTTTGATCGGGCCGGTGCGCGACCTGCCCGGATCCTTAGGTGGCGCTACAAAAAATCAGTAGCAAACCCGCATCAGGAAGAGTCCTCTGGCTGGCGCCGCCGCCGGCGCCTGGGCGCGATCGCGCTCGGCCAGCAATCGCGGCACCACCTCAATGGCAGCTTTGCCGCGACCAACTTCGACCATGGTCGCAACCATCGTGCGCACCATGTGACGCATGAAACTGTTGGCTTCGACCCGATAGATCAAGCGCGCGCCGTCGCCTTGCCACTCGCTCGCATGCACATGGCGCACAGTGGTTTTTTCCTCCGAGCCGAGACTTCGAAACGCCGCAAAATCGTGCTCGCCGATAAACAAGTGCGCCGCCGCATTCATCGCGCTCTGATCGAGCGGCTCCTTTATCGTCCAGCAGTAGCGATACTCGAACGGCGAAGGGGGGAGTCGACTCGAGACGTGATACTCGTACGCGCGCGAGCGGGCGTCGCGGCGCGGATCGAAATTGTCCGCAACTTCGGCCGCGTCGCGCACCACGATATCGTCGGGCAGCAGCGCATTCAGCGCGCGATATATCTCGTCAACCGCGAAGCGCGCCGGTGCAGAGAACGCGGCTACCTGGCCGCGCGCATGAACGCCGGCGTCGGTGCGGCCGGCGCCCTGCACGCGAATTGATTCGCCGAACAGACGCTCGAGCGCGGCTTCGATGCGCGCCTGAATCGTGTCCTGATTCGCCTGCCACTGCCAGCCCGAGTAATTGGTGCCGTCGTACTCGAGGCAAAGCTTGATTCTCATCGGATCGGGCGAGGGGGGTCAGTTGGTCGAGCGAGTCAGTTGATCATGGTGGAATTTCCGGGCATCGCGGATTCCACGATCCATATCGCCGACAGCGCGGCACGGCGCGCGTTATCGAACACGCACCAAAGCGCCACTCCCGCCGGTTCGATCTTTGCGCTCACGCAGATCGCTTCCTGGCTCATCGCATCGATCACGCCGGCCGGGTCCTCGTCTTCGAGCAGCAGTATGCCGGGCGCAGCAGAAAGCTTGTCGCGCGATCCCGCGCCAGCGGCCGCCGGGACGAGGATTGAAAGCCCCGCACCGTGCAGCACCGGCATCCGCACGACACGCAATAAAAGCTGTGCTCGATAACCGAGAAGCTCCTCGACCTGCGCCGAAATCGCGGCGGTCAATTCCGCTTCCTGTTCGTCCGCAAACAGGTTGAAGGCAATTTGTGTCTGGTCGTCTTCAACGTCCAGGCGCGCGTTGAGCAAATCGGCGGATTGCGAGATCAGGTCGGCCACTTCCGCCTTGCCCCGCGAACTCGCGCTAAGCATCAGGGTGGCGCAAACGACGGACGATCTCAGGTCGAGCATCTTGATGATGCCTGCGATAACTTCAGCCGCAGGATGAGGCGTCGCGATAACCGGCTGATGGCCAAGATCGATCATTCGCTCGCGCGAGGTGAGCGCGGGCGCCGCTATCGGAATGCCGGACGACGGCGCTCGTCCAGCAGCACTTAGATCGATCAGTAGCGGGCCGGGACGTGCACGGACGATCGCGCTGGCCGCGCTCGGCGGAACCGCGATAAACGCGACCTCGAAGCCGCTGAGATCGGTCGGATCGCTCAGCGGATAGATCGGATAACTCTGATCGTTAAATTCCAGAGACGACTCCGCGGATTCGGGCGAGGCGAACAGCTTCAACTCTGAAAAAGGAAACCCGCGCTCGATTAGCAGTTCGACGATTTGGCTACCGACCGCGCCGGGAGCGCCAACCACCGCCACCCGCCGCTGATCGCTGGCCGCAGCGCGCATTCAGGCTCCAGGTTCCTGGCTCTCGATACGTTCGCGAACCAGACGCCCCATCGCCTTGCATCCCACCAGGTTGGCGCCCGCGGCGGGAAGATCCGGCGTGCGATAACCCTCGCGGATCACCGATTCCACCGCGTGCACGATCGTTTCCGCTTCCGCGGTCAAGCCGAGCGAATGCTCGAGCAGCATCGCCGCCGACAAAATTGCCGCCAGCGGATTCGCGCGGTCCTGGCCCGCGATATCCGGAGCGCTGCCGTGAATCGGCTCGTACAAACCGACGCGGCATCCGGCGCTGTTGAGCTCGTCGCCCACCGAAGCGGATGGCAGGAGCCCCATCGACCCCGCGAGCATCGAAGCCTCATCGGTCAGGATATCGCCGAACATATTTTCAGTGACGATCACGTCGAAGTCGCGCGGGCGGCGCAACAGATGCATCGCCATCGAGTCCACCAGCACGTTTTCAACCGCGACGTCTTTGTATTCGGCGCTGAGCTCGGCCGCGATTTCGCGCCACAGGCGCGACGAGGCGAGGATATTGGCCTTATCCACGGAGGCCAGGCGCTTGCGGCGATTACGCGCGAGCTCGAAGGCAAATCGCAGCACGCGCCTGATTTCTTCTTCGGTGTAGAAAAGAGTGTCGACCGCCTCGCGCCCGTTTGCACCCGCGCGCTTCTCGCTCGGCCGCCCGTAATAAAGGCCGCCGGTCAGCTCGCGCACGACGATCAGATCGACGCCCGAAATAATCTCGGGGCGCAGCGGCGACGACGGAATCAGTTCCTTGATCGCTCTGACGGGCCTGAGATTCGCATAAAGCCCGAGCGTCTTACGCAGCGCGAGCAGCGCCTGCTCAGGGCGTTTATCGGAATTGGGATTGTCCCATTTGGGTCCGCCCACCGCACCCAGCAGAACCGCGTCGCTATCCTGCGCAGCCTTGAGCACGTCATCATGCAGCGGAGTTCCGTGCGCATCCAGCGAAGCGCCGCCGGCCAGCGCTTCCTTGAATTCCAAGTCGAGCGCCGCGCTTCGCGCCACGGTTTTGAGCGCCTGCAGCGCCTCACCCAGGACCTCCGGTCCTATACCGTCACCCTTGAGGACAAGAATCTTGTACGCCATGTTCTAAGCTTACCGCACCGTTTCGCGCTGACGAGCCAGGCTCGAGTTGTGAGCGGATCCTTCCCCTTCGCTATAGCGGATATTTCTTTAGAAGATGTAACGCCGTGCCGGTCGGGGCGGTCAAGTGGTTACGCCCCGCGTCGTACACGGCGTCAATGAGCTTCACGTTTAATACCTGGGCTAGGACTTACCGCAAGCTGGGTCTGCGCGGCAAGTCCCCGCAAGATCTCTCCCAGGTCTGTAATCGATGCTACGGTCCTTCCTCGACCCGAGGCCGCATCGCGGTGCCACGAGTATGCAGGCGATTGAGCGCATTGATCATCGCGAGCGCGCTCGCCATCACGATATCGCTATGCGTCCCGTGTCCCGCTACCGTCATCCCTTCATGGCTGACCAGGCAGCTCACTTCGCCGAGCGCGTCGGTGCCGCCGGTAATGCCCTTGACTGAATATCGTTCCAGCACCGGCGTCACTCCGGCGATCGCGGCGATCGCCTGGTAGCAAGCATCCACCATCCCGTCGCCCTTGCCTTCGCCGCTCTTCTCGATTCCGCCCACCCGCATCGTGACCGTGGCGCTCGGTGCCGCTTTGCTTGAAGAACTCACCTCGAGATCGACCAGTTCGAAATGGTCAACTCCGCGACGCGTTTCCTCGGTGATCAGCGATAGGATGTCGTCGTCGTAAACCACTTTCTTCTTGTCGCACAGCGTCTTGAATTCGGCGAACGCCTTGTTGACGTCAACCGTTTCGGGAGATACCCCCAGATGCCGCAAGCGGTCGACGAACGCGTGGCGTCCCGAATGCTTGCCCAGCACCAGCTTGTTGGACGGGATCCCGATATCCTCGGGTTTCATGATTTCGTAGGTCAGCTTATGCATCAGCACACCGTGCTGATGAATTCCCGCCTCGTGCGCGAAGGCGTTGTCGCCCACGATCGGTTTGTTGGCGGGAACCGGCTGGCCGATCACCTGGGACAACAGCCGCGAGGAGGGATAGATCTGCGGCGTGTTGATCCGGCTCTCGACGCCGAACATTTCCTTGCGCGTCTTGAGCGCCATCACCACCTCTTCCATCGAGGTGTTGCCGGCGCGCTCGCCGATCCCGTTGATCGTGCATTCGATCTGGCGCACGCCGTTCTTGATCGCGCTCAGCGAATTCGCCACCGCGAGTCCCAAATCGTTATGGCAATGGGCGCTCCACATCACTTGCTCGGCGCCGGGAACCCGCTCGCGGACATAGGCGAACATGCGGCCGTACTCTTCGGGAATCGCGTGTCCGGTGGTATCGGGAAGATTGATGACCCTGGCGCCCGCGCGCACCACCTCGGTCAGCACGCTGACCATATAGTCCCAATCGCTGCGCGAGGCATCTTCACACGAGAATTCGATATGGTCGACGTGCTTCTTGGCGGCAGCTACCGCCCAGGTCGCGGCGTTTAGCACGTCCTCGCGATTCATCTGCAGCTTGTACTTGAGATGGATATCCGAGGTGGCGATAAAGATGTGGACTCCCGGATGGGCCGCCTTTTCGACCGCGCGCAGCGCCTGCTCGACGTCGCTCTCAGTGGTGCGCGACAAGCTCAGCACCACCGGCTTGCTCACCGCTTCGGCCACTCGCCGCACCGATTCGAGGTCGCCGGGAGACGAAGCAGCGAAGCCGGCCTCGATAATATCGACGTTGAGCTTTTCGAGTTGGCGCGCGATCGACACCTTCTCTTCCAGGTTCATGGTCGCGCCAGGCGATTGTTCGCCGTCGCGCAGCGTCGTATCGAAGATCCGGACGAAATCGCCGGATTCTTGAACGGCTTGGTTGGTGCTCATCTTGGTCTTGCTCCTCGTTTCAGGCCCGAGGGTGGGATAGCGGCGCGCGGCGGGTATAAAAAAGCCCCGGGCGGCTCGCGTGGCCCACCGCCCGGGGCGTTGTTCTCATTTTTTTCAAGCCGCTTCAGGCCTGCTGAGCAACGCTCCCGGCGTAGGCCCCGCTAAGGGCGAGGCTAATCAGCAGTCCTAGAATGAGGCTCTTCGACATGACTAGAATTTTCTATCGAACCCCGCCACCGCAGTCAAGGGCGAATAACCATCGCCTCTGGACCCGCTCAGAGCGTAATCAGTGGCCGCGTCGACGCCAATTGTGCGAAATTCGGGTCCGAGGATACATCGATGGAACGCGCGCGTGTCAACGGAATCGAAATCGCCTACGAGCTTCGCGGCGCCGGCGCGCCGATCGTGATGATTCATGGCGCGCAGGGCGATCAAACCATGTTGTCCGGACTCGCGTCGGCGTTCGCCGCCAGCTTTCGCGTTCTGACCTTCGATCAGCGCGGTTCTGGACTGAGCGAAAAGCCCGACATGCAGTACACGATCGCGATACTCGCCGACGACACCGCCGCCCTGATGGACCATCTTGGCATGCTGTCGGCGCACGTGCTCGGCGTCTCGATGGGCGGGATGATCGCGCAGGAACTCGCGCTACGCCATCCGCGCAAAGTGCGTTCGCTGGTCCTGGGATGCACCACGGCCGGCGGTCCGAAGGCGACACCGATTGGCGGCGAGGCATTCACCAAAGCGTATTCCCTTCATCCGATGTCGGCGGAAGAACGCGGCAAGGCGCTGGCGGAAGCAGCTTTCAGCAAGGATTATCTCGCGCAGCATCCTGAGGTTATCGCCGCGATGATCGAAGCACGCCGCGCCCGGCCGATCGATCCGGTCGCGCTTACGCATCGGATGAAGGCCGCGCTCGAACATGACACGTACGATCGGCTTGGCGATATCCATTGTCCGACGCTGGTGATCACAGGCAAGGACGACGCGCTTATCGCGTGGGAGAATTCGCGGATTCTAACCGAGCGCATCGAGGGCGCACAGCAGGTCTTGCTGGAACCGGCGGGGCATTGCTTCTGGCTGGAGCAGCCCGAACAATCGCGCGATGCAATTGCGCGATTCCTGGATCCGCAATCGAACTAAACAGACGGAATCGGAGTTCTCACGATCGGTCGCTCAATCATTATTCGGCTGGCCGGGATTATTCCGCAGCCAAAGCGCGATCTCCAGCGCCAATTGCTGCGCCCTGTCTGATATCACCGGAAAATCCTGGCCGGTGGCCCTGGCGAAATCGGTCAACACCTCGACTGCGGAAGTTCCGGCCTCGGTTTGCCTGCTGGTCATGACTAGTCCCTCGGGATTGATTAGCCTCAGGGCGTAGCGGTTGAATCGCGCCCCGTCGACGCAAATTACCAAGCGCCGAACGCCTCGATCCACTAAAAAAATTAAGTGAAGAGGTTATCGAACCAAGCCTTATTTCGGTCGCGATTTGGTTCTGTTAGACACAACTTGTATGAAGCTTATCCACGCTGCCGCGCTGCTGCCGATGGTCTGGTATCTGCTGATTCCTCCGACCGGAGGAGATGAGCACAGCCCGTTGAATCAGTGGCAGATGGTGAACGTCTTCGAGACCGAAGCCCAATGCCAAAGCGGCCGCCAGAAGTACCACGACGACGGCGTTGAGCTGGCGAAGATGGGTGTAACCAGTTCAGCCGCGGCCGAAAGCCGCCGCTTTACCAACGCGACGTGCGCTTCCGCCGACGACTCCCGGCTCCAGATACATTAGTTTCGGCTTGAAATTAGCGTTGAGCTTGAACGACCGGAAGTCCGCCTGTTTGGAGTAGTGCGAACTTCACGATGATTTTCCGTCGTCGGGCGTATGCTCTCGCGGGACGTCGGCCGAGCTGGCCCGCTCACGCTCATGCTGGTCGACCGGCCGCAGCACTGATTCGCGCGCGTGGATACGTTCACCCCGCAGCAGCATCAGGTAGAGTCCGGAAAGTATGTAGGCAGTCGCGACGATAAACAGGCTTAGCTGCGGCATCGCGATTACGAACGCCACCACCAGCAGCAGCGCGATCGCCAGCTCCGCCGGCGCGCGGCGACGCAGGTTGATCGACTTGAAGCTCGGGTAGGGAACGCGCGAGACCATCAGGCAAGCGAGCGCCAGCGTAAGCGGCGCGCCGATCGCCACCAGCACGCGCGGAACATCCAGCTCGAAGTAGCTGTACGCCAGCACCGAACCCGCGATCATGATTGCGGCGCCAGGCACCGGCAAACCATTGAAGCGATTCTTGTCCATGCTTGCGGTTTGCACGTTGAAGCGCGCCAACCGAAACGCGGCGCACACCACGTACATCCCGCTCACCAGCCACGCCCACGGACCCAGCGGCTTGAGCGCCCACATATAGGTAAGGCCGGCCGGCGCCACGCCGAACGCGACCACGTCGGAGAGGCTGTCGTACTCAACCCCGAACTGGCTCGAGGTGTGGGTCAGGCGCGCCGCGCGGCCGTCGAGACCGTCGCAGACGAAGGCCACCGCGATCATCACGGCGGCCAATTCGAAATGAGCGTTAATCGCCGAGATCAGCGAATAAAAGCCCGACAGCAGGCCGATCGACGTGATCGTGATCGGCAGCAGAAAGACGCCACGCGTCAGCGGCGCAGTGACCTTCATCCGACGCTCGCGCAGCCGTCCTGAAATCAGACGCATCGCGGCGTCGGCGTCTTCACGCCTGCGGGTCCGATCGATCATGGAAGTTCTCCAATTATGCTCTCGCCGGCCCGTACGCGATCGCCCGGTTTGACCGCGACGCGATAATCCAGCGGCAGATAATGGTCCACGCGGCTGCCGAACATGATCAGCCCGATCCGCTGACCCGCCAGAATCTTGTCGTGCGGATTCAACCTGCACACGATCCGCCGCGCCAGGTAGCCGGCAATCTGGACCAGCGCGTGCTGGCGACCGTCGACGTCTTCGAGCACGATCGAATTGCGCTCGTTGTGCTCGCTGGCATAGTCACGGAAGGCCGCGCGAAACTCGCCCGCGGCGTGATTTACCGACATCACCTCGCCGCTGACCGAGGCGCGGTTAATATGTACGTTGAGCGGCGACATGAAAACCGACACCCGCCGGAAACGGCGCTGCGGCGCGCCCGGCAGGCTCGCTTCTTCTATATCGGTAACCTTGCCGTCGGCGCCCGACAGCACCACGTTGGAAATCCGCTCGGGGTTACGCTCAGGATCGCGAAAGAAACAGGCGACCGCAACCGCCGCGATCAAGGCTGGAATCGCCAGCCACCAAAAGTCCATCAGCCACGCGACCAGCGCCGCCGCCGTGATTGCCAAGGCGATCTTCGCCCCCTCAGGCGCTACATGAAGCTCCTTGGCTACGAAGGTCAATACAACCCGTGCGGGCCGCGGTCCGCTGACTTCCGAGGCGTCCAAGTGCTTTTAGTTTTTCGCCTTGTCGACCAGGCGATCGCTCGCCAGCCACGGCATGAACGCGCGCAGCTTCTTGCCTACTTCTTCCACCGGATGCTCCGCGCCCTCGGCGCGCAACTTGCGGAAATTAGGCAGGCCAGCGCGATACTCGCCGATCCATTCGTTGGCGAACTTGCCCGACTGGATGTCGGCCAGAATACTCTTCATCGCCTCGCGCGTAGCCGGTCCGATCACTTTCTTGCCGCGGGTCATGTCGCCGTACTCGGCGGTATTGCTGATCGAGTAGCGCATGTTCGAGATTCCGCCCTCGTAGATCAGGTCGACGATCAGCTTCACCTCGTGCACACACTCGAAGTAGGCCATCTCGGGCGCGTACCCTGCCTCGACCAGAGTTTCAAATCCCGCGCGAATCAACTCTGTAAGTCCACCGCACAATACCGATTGTTCGCCGAACAGGTCGGTTTCGGTCTCTTCCTTGTACGTGGTCTCGATTACCGCCGCGCGGCCACCGCCGATCGCACACGCGTACGCGAGCCCAATCCGCTGAGTGTCTTTTGAAGGGTCCTGGTAAACCGCGAGCAGGCACGGCACGCCGCGGCCCTTGACGTATTCTGAGCGCACCAGATGGCCCGGCCCCTTGGGCGCGACCATGAAGACATTCACCTCCGGCGGCGGCTGCACGAACTTGAAATGAATATTAAACCCGTGGCCGTAAGCGATATATTTTCCCGGCTTCAATCCGGGCTCGATTTCTTTCTTGTAGATGTCGGCGCCCATCTCGTCAGGCGTCAGCATCATGATTATGTCCGCCTGGCTCGCCGCCTCGGCGGTTTCGAACACCGGCAGACCCTGCGACGTCGCTTTTTGCCGGGACGGGCTGTCCTTCGACAGGCCGACGCGAACGTCCATGCCACTGTCACGCAGGTTCAGCGCATGCGCGTGTCCCTGGCTGCCGAATCCAATGATCGCAATTTTCTTGGGCCTTAGCGCCGACAGGTCGGCATCGCGGTCGTAAAAAACCTTCATGACGGGTTCTCCTTGGTCTGCCGCTGGTCGCCGTTGAGCTGCACCGACCGAGCCATCGCGATCTTGCCAGAACGCACGATTTCCTTGATACCTAACGGCCGCACCAGGCCGATGAACGCCTTGAGCTTTTCGGTTTGTCCGGTGATTTCCACCGTCACCGAGCGCGGCCCGATATCGACCACGTGGGCGCGAAAAGCGGCCACGATAGAGTCGAGCTCGGAGCGCGTGCGCTCGTCGACCGCTATTTTGACCATCGCGAGCTCGCGATCGATCGTGGCCACAGAGTTGTAATCGGTGACCTTGATTACCGTGACCAGTTTGTTGAGCTGCTTGTTGATCTGCTCGAGGATCTGATCGTCGCCCGAACTCACCAGCACGATCCTGGAGATGGTCGGATCGAATGGATCCTCGTTGACCGTCAGCGATTCAATATTGAAACCGCGACTGGAAAAAAGACCGGCTACGCGAGACAGTACCCCGAACTCATTCTCGACAGTTACAGATATAGTGTGTCTTGGCATCGGGTGGACATCGGGCTCGCACGGCGAAAACCCCGGCTTCTAGCGCGCTACCTGCTGCTGATGCTGCGATAGCCGCTCCATCATGCGATCCTTGGAAGCCAGCTTAAGTTTTTGGATGCGTTTCTTTTCCAGTTCCTCGTCCGTGGTCAGATAGGCCTTGTGACGGAAGCTTTCGAGCTGGCGTTTCAGCTCCAGATGCTCAATATAGAGCTCCTTCAACTTCTCGTCGGTAGCAGCGTACTGCTGGATAAGCTCCTCTTCTCTTTGCTCCATACTGCCTCCATACCGGCGGTTTCTAATCTAGCCGCGGCTTGGCCCCCCAAGGCCGCCTCGAGCGACCGTACATAGCTGGGTTGTAGCGACAGAACCGAATCGACGTCCCCACTGGCGATCCGCGCCACGCCCAGTGCCGCGACCATCATACCCCGAGAATCACTATGCTCATCGTTATCCAGGATGCTCGCGCGCTTCCCCATCGCGTCAGTTAACCGCGCGCCGTGTACCGACACACCCTCTCCCACGAAGATAGCCTCACCGCCAATGCGTGCAGTCAAATGACCGGGGTCGACGATCATGTCGTCTGATATTTTTTCTACCGCAGTCGCGGTCGCTCGGTAAAGAGCTGCGTAAACTTCGCCCTTGCGAGCATCGAGAATAGGGCAAATAACCGCGTCAGGGCGCGCTATCGGATGGCGCGATGCGCCCAAGGCCATGGCGTCCAGGCTGTTGATTCCGAGTATGGGCAGCCCGCCCGACCAAGCCAGGCCCTTGGCGTACGCGAGACCGATTCTTAGACCAGTAAACGACCCTGGACCGATACCGACCGCGACCGCCGTGAGTTGCTCCAGGCGCAGCGCCGCGCTTTCCAAAAGCTCATCGACCAGCGCAGGCAGCTTTTTGCCGTGCGATTCGACCGCTCTTGAGATATGGCCCAGGAGTCGCCCGCCGGCGACCAGCCCTACGCTCGCGATCGGCGATCCGGTTTCCAGGCCGAGCACCGGACCGACGGATTCGCCGTCGGACAATATGCGCTCAACCCTGAACAATGCGCGAGATGTCATTAAAAATCGCGAAGGCCATCAATATGACCAACAAAAACAGGCCCACCTGCTGCGCGATCTCGCGATGGCGCACGTGCAGCGGCCGGCCCCGGATGCCCTCGATCACGAAGAACGCCAGATGTCCGCCGTCGAGCATCGGCACCGGCAGCAAATTTATAATTCCCAGCTCGAGGCTCAACGTCACGGTAAAAAGCAGGACATTGGCGAAGCCGGCGTGAGCCTCTTCTCCCGCGATCCGTGCGATCATGATCGGACCGCCGAGCGCCTCACGAACCGGAGTCGCTCCGCTTACGATTTTCGCCATCCCGGCCAGCAGCATGCCGGTCATGTTCACAGATTCGGTGAG
>DATJOQ010000332.1:0-3012 GCA_035506935.1 Binataceae bacterium (SeqCode)
TCTCCGCGATCGCCCCTTTGAACAGACCCGCCGATAGTGGTGACGCGATTTGCGAAAATACGCTTTGCGCTCCTGCCGACTCGCCAAAAATAGTTATTCGCGACGGATCGCCGCCGAAACCCCGGATGTTTTCCTTCACCCATCTGATCGCGAACTGCTGATCCATCAGGCCGTAGTTGCCGTTAAGATGGCCTTCAGCGTCGATCGCCTGCTGAGCAAAGAATCCCAGGAACCCAAGCCGGTAGTTAATCGTGACCACGATCACTCCCTTGCTCACCAACCGCGTGGGGTCGTAATCGCTGCCGGCCCCGGTCAGCAGACCGCCGCCTGGAATCCAGACCATCACGGGCAGCCCCGGAAGCTTCGGCTTGGGGTTAGGCGTGGGCAGCCCGGCTTGCGGCGTGTAAATATTCAGGAACAGACAGTTCTCATCACCCTCCTGCTGCCCGGTAAAGGAATCGAACTGAGGGCATTTGTTGCCGAACTGACTCGCTTCGAAAGGAAACGGGAGATTCTTGTAGGGCTGCGGCGGCGTCCATCGCAGCGCGCCGACCGGCGGTGCGGCATACGGAATACCGAGAAACTGGTTTGTTCCGTTCTTGGTCGTGCCGACGATTATTCCGCTTGGCGTGAGCGCGAACGGACGATTCGATGCGTCCGCGGGCGCGGTTAAAGGGCTGCTCAATGTCGCGACGTATAAAGTTGCTGCAAGAAAAAGTTTAAGAGCGAGCTTAGCTGGCTGTTCACGCTTCTGAGCCATTGCGCTGTGTTCCATCCGCGAATCTCCCGTTGATGGTACTTCATAGGTCATATTCGCCATTGTTAGCAAAAAGTTTCGCGCCTTACGAAGTTTTAGCAAGGAACCAGGAAAAGGTTGCACGACCGCGAGCGCTTTTGCGGAGCGGAAGATTAACGCGCGGAGATTCGTCTCTCCCGCATCGACGCGAGAGAACGCGAGCAGACTTTATTGGTGGGAAGCTGGACTAGATGCCGAGCCGCTTCATCATACGATAGAGCGTCGTGCGATCGATTCCCAGCGATCGCGCGGCTTCGGCGCGATGGCCGTTGGTGGCCGCCAGAGCAGCCGCGATACGGGCCGCGGTTGCGCGGTCGACGTCCTCCTGCAGCGAGCCCGTGTTGTTCGCCCGTACCGTGACCGCACCGCCGTTGATCAAACCACCATTTTGCTCGAGCATAAGGTCTTCGTTTCTGATGGTATCGCCCGACGCCAGTACCACCGCTCGTTCGATCACGTTTTGCAACTCGCGAATATTTCCCGGCCAGGGATAGGAGAGCAGCGAGCTTTCGGCCTCGGCAGAAAGAACAAAGCGTCGACCCGATTTGGCGCCGTGGCCGCCCAGGAAGTGTCGCGCTAACGGTAACACGTCATCGCGCCGCTCGCGCAGCGGCAGCGTGTAAATCGGGATCACGTTGAGGCGGAAGAAAAGCGCTTCGCGAAAACGGCCCTCGGCGACTTCGTCGCGCAGCATCCTGCTGGTCGCCGCCACCACCCGCACGTCCACCTTGTGCGGCTGCGCACCGCCTACTCGAAGAACCTCGCCTTCCTGCAGCACGCGCAAAAGCTTGCCCTGAAAATCGAGACTGATTTCTCCGATCTCGTCGAGAAACAGCGTTCCCGATGCCGCCCGCTCGAAGCATCCCGCGCGCGCGCCGGCGGCGTTGGTAAACGAACCCTTCTCATGGCCGAAAAGCTCGCTCTCCAGCACACCGTCGGCGAAAGCCTTGCAATTTACCGCCACAAACGGACGGCTCGCGCGCTCACTCCAATAATGAAGCAAGCGCGCCACGACCTCCTTGCCGGTGCCGCTCTCGCCTTGCACCAGCACGGTCGAACGGCTGGGCGCGATCCGGCGTAGAAGCGCTAACTGGGCTCTGCTTTCCGCGCTCTCGGCCACCACCGAACCGCACAACTCCTCCTGGCGCTGATGGAGATTGCGGCCTTCGCGATCCAAACGAACCTTCTCGAGCGCGCGGCCAACCGAAACCCGCAATTCGTCGCTGGCGAACGGCTTCGCGATACAGTCGAAGGCTCCCTCGCGCACCGCGGTCACGGCGAGATGGACCGTGGCGCGCTGCGTGACCACGATCACCGGTAGCGACGGTCGGCGCTGGCCGACGGCGCGCAGGAAATCGACCCCGCCGATCTGCGACATCTCCCAATCCGCGACCACGACGTCGGCGCTCCGCTCTTCGAGCGAGGCGAGTGCGGCTTTTGCGCTGATATAGGCTTCACAATCGTACCCGGCCTCGCGCATAGTTTGTTTTGCCAATTGTATCGTCGCGTCGTCCTCGTCAACGACCACTACCCTGGGGTTCATCGATTGGTTCACCACACGCTACACAGATTCCGGTCTCGCCGGTGTGAGCGCCACATTGTCCCAGATAGCCGATGGCGCAAAAGAAGTCTGAACGCGAACAGGGCCGGAACGAAGTAAATTTTCCTGCTGTTGCGCGGAGCTTGTGTCAAGGCACGCTATCGGATGCAATATCGCAACTGACAAGTCGCACAATCGCAGCCGCCAAGTC
This sequence comes from Binataceae bacterium (SeqCode), assembly GCA_035506935.1. GTDB lineage: Bacteria > Desulfobacterota > Binatia > Binatales > Binataceae > DATJOQ01. The sequence goes on from DATJOQ010000332.1 coordinate 2,548, forward strand.
GCAGGACCTCCGCATCCGGCGCGTTGCAGCGATGCAATTGGCTCGCTAGCGTGACCATATGACGACGGTTCCGGTGTTACGGGTGGCGCGACCGAGCGACGATTTGGAGGCCCTGCTGCGTTTCTATCAGCGCGGCCTCGGGCTGGAATTGCTTTATCGCTTTGACAGCCACGACGGATTCGACGGCATCATGCTCGGCCGCGCGGGCGCGCCTTATCATTTAGAATTCACGCGAGCGCACGGGCACAAGGCCGGTCGCGCGCCTACGCCCGATAATTTGTTGGTGTTCTATCTGTCAAATGCGGACGATTGGAAAGCGGCTGTACAGAAGATGCGCGATGCGGGCTTCGATTCGGTGCCGGCGTTCAACCCTTACTGGGATCGGGAAGGCGTGACCTTCGAGGACCCTGATGGTTATCGGGTCGTTCTCCAACACGCAGCCTGGACGCTGTGAGTTGTCTGCAC
>DATJOQ010000333.1:0-7078 GCA_035506935.1 Binataceae bacterium (SeqCode)
ATATCGACGCCGCTGCGAGCGTACCATCCGTCCTTGTGGAGCACGTCGTTCTGCAGATCGATGCAGACTATAGCGGTGCGGCCCGGCACCAACGACCAATCGGCCAGCGTATAAGGCGTGCTCTTGGATTCTTCGTTAGCCATGGCTCTGAAGCCTCATTGATAAGTAAGTTGATGGTCAGCGGATATGTGGCGCGACCTTATTGGCAAACAACTCCAGCGTATCGGCTACCATCTGCGCATCGAGGCCGGGGAAGTGGAATAAACCCCACAATTCGTCAAGTGGGTATTCCGCTTTCAATTGATTGATACGCTTAATCGCCTCCGACGGCGTGCAGATGATATACATCGGCGAGTTCATCAGGTTCTCGGCGGTGAGTTCCGAACCTTGAGGAATACCATACAAACCAGGATCGCCCGCCGGATTAATCCACTTCTCGTACATCCGCATCATATACAACGCATGGTCCTTGACCTTCGACCACGCGCGCCCCGGATCCTCGCTTACATGGATATATCTCAGATGGCGCACCTCGCCGGGTTTCTTGCCTAATTCGCGGCACGCCTGCGCGTAGCTCTTCGCGCTTTCGACGCCCTCGCCCTGGGAGATGATGCCGATTCCGACCTCGGCCGCACGACGCAGTGCGCGTTTGGTGCGCGCGCCGTAGAGGATAGGAATCGGGTTGCGATGCGGCGGCGGCACGCACTTGACGTCTTTGTACTTCCAGAATTTTCCCTCGTAGCTGAACTTTTCCCCGCTCCAGCATCGCCGGATTATATCGACCGCTTCGCTCACGCGCGGGCCGCGCTCCTTCAGGTCGATTCCCCACGCACCGTACTCTTCCGGCCGGTAGCCCTGAACCATACCGAGCAGGAATCGGCCGCCTGATATCAGGTCGATAACCGCCGACTCTTCGGCGATCATCACCGGATCGTGGAGCGGCATGATCAAATTGGGGCCGACCTCGATACGCTTGGTGCGGCTCAAAATCGCAGAGCACACCGCCATCGGCGACGGGATATGACCGTCTTCGGTGAAATGATGCTCGTAGCACCAGAGCGTGTCGTAACCCAGCTTATCGGAGAGAACCGCCAGCTCCATCTCTTCCTTGAAAAGCTGGTCCCACGGTTTGAACCATTGCTCCGGATTACGGAAATGAATCGACACACCAACTTTCATCGCGGCTCTCCCTTCGCGGCTCGGAGGTAAGAACTCCGGCGCCGTATCAGCAGGCCTCGTGCCAGTGCGCCTCAACGAAAATCTGTTGTAAATCGAAGAAAAAACAACGCAGTGATTATGCGTTAGCGCATATGACGTGCCGATGCGCATCGATTTGGCGCGCAAACCATTCCGCAATAAGGCTCAGGACTGATGGACGATGTAATGCTCGCGCAGTTTGTATTTGCGGATTTTTCTCGAGATGCTCGACTGATCGAGGCCGAGGGCCTCGGCGGCTTTCGATTGGGAGCCGTGCTCGTTGAGGACTTCGATTAGCATCTGACGCTCGATCGATTCCTTCACTTCCTTGAGACTGCGCGCCGAGTTTTTCACCGGCAGCGATGCGCCTTCGAGCACGGAGCGCGGCAGGTCGTTGCGGCGAATCTGCTCCGAGCCTTTGGTCACCACCACGCGCTCGACGATATTGCGCAATTCGCGCACGTTGCCGGGAAACGAGTATTGGCATAGCGCGTCGATAGCGTCGGCGTGAATCGTCGCCGCGGTCGCGAATTTGCGGTTGCAGACCACCAGGAAGTGATGGATCAGGTACGGGATATCCGCGGGCCGCTTGCGCAGCGGCGGAATCTCGATCGGCACCACGTTCAATCGAAACCACAGCTCCTCGCGGAACTGCCGCTGGGTCACGAGCTGCGCGAGATCGCGATTGCTCGCCGCGATAATCCGGACGTCGAACTTGCGGGCGCGCGTGGCGCCGATCGGCATCACTTCGCCGTCGTCTAGAAATGCCAGCAGTTTGACCTGAAGCGCCAGTGACAGCTCGCCTACTTCGTCGAGAAATAGCGTACCGCCATCCGCCGCCTCGATGAGTCCCTTCTTCCCCTCGCTCAGAGCGCCGGTGAAAGCGCCGCGCTCGTAGCCGAACAGCTCGGCCTCCATCAGGGTCTCGGGGATACTGCCGCAATTGATCCGGATAAACGGCTTCGCCGCGCGCTTGGAGATGCGATGCACGAACTTGGCGAGCACGCTTTTGCCCGCGCCCGACTCACCGCTCAGGAGCACCGAGATGTCGAACTTCGCCGCGCGCTGGCAGGCTTCGAGCACGCGATACATCTCGTCGCTGCGCGCGATCACGCCGTGGCTTTCGAGGAACAGCAGGCCATCCTCGTCGAAGGTCACGTGACCGCGATTTCGCCATCGGCTGACCGACGACTCGATCTGAGTCTTCATGCGGGCAAGCTCGGAAATATCGCGCTCGTTGGTGAAGACCAGCTCGATCTTGCCGTCCTTGCCGAAAATCGGAGTGCCCGTAGTCAGCAGCCGATAGCCCGCGCGCGTTTCCTGGATAATCGTGATCGGCGCCTGCTTCTCGAGCACCTCCAGAGTCGCCGCGCGATTGAACAGGCCTTCTTTCACCAAGTCGCCGATCGGCCGTCCGACCACCTGTTCCGCGGTGACGCCGCTGAATCTGGCCGCGGCGCGGTTGATCTGCAGCGTCTTGCCTTCGCCGTCGCAGATCCAGATGCCGTCGAACGACGCTTCGATGATAGCCTCGAGGTACTTGTGCAGCTCGTTGGTCGAAACCAGCTTGCTCGAATCCATAAAATTGTCCGGGCTCCGCGGATTGGTGCGCTACAACCCCTGTATGGCGTCCACGGAATCGATGTCAAGCTGCGGTCGCGCGCGCCGATTGAGCGGCAGCCCGTGGCTATGCCGACTGTCCCAACGAACGCCGGCGTAAATCCACGTGCCGCAGCAGTTCGCGGCGGAGCCACGCCATCCGCGACATACCGCGCTCGGATCGCGCGGCGGCGACCTCGCCGTTCATCACGAGGTGCAGGATTGGTGTGGTGGTAAGCGTGGTCACCAACGACATGACGACCAGCATCGCGAACACGGTCGGGTTGATCACTCGCAACTGGAGACCGATGTTCAGCACGATTAACTCCGCCAGTCCGCGCGTGTTCATCAGGATTCCCAACGCCGACGCATCGCGCCATCCGAGTCCGGTCAGCCGCGCGGCGACGAAGCTGCCGCCAAATTTGCCAATCGACGCCACCGCGATGACGAGCGCGCACAGCATCCAGGCGTGCAGTCCGCTCACCAGCCCGATTCGAGTGCGCAGGCCGGTGAAGGCGAAAAATATGGGCAGCAGCAGCACTACCAGTACGTCTTCGAGACGCTCCGTCATCTGATGCGCCAGCCGGCTGTCGGACGGGATTACCGCGCCCAGCGCGAAAGCGCCGAACATCGCATGAATACCGATCATTTCCGTGCACAACGCCGAGAGCAGCAGCAGCACGAACACCACCGCTATCACTCCCTGCGTCAAGGGTCCGGTGCGCTCCTGGCGCAGCGTCAGCCGCGTCACGCTTGGCCGCACCAGCAGAATCATAAAAAGGATGTAGGCGACCGACATTGCCGCCGTGATCAAGCTACCCGTCCCATGCGCCTCGACCACACCGACCACCAGCGCGAGCAGGCACCACGCGGTTACGTCGTCGACCGCCGCGCAAGTCAGCGCGGTTATGCCGAGCGGGGTCTTGTGGATGCCGAGGTCGGTCAGAATCCGCGACAACACGGGGAACGCGGTCACCGACATCGAGACCCCCATGAACAGCGAGAATCCGGTAAATGGCACGCCTTCCGCGGCAACGTGAGGATAGAGCAATAATGCCAGCATGGTTCCGAGCAAGAACGGCGTGACGATGCTGGCGTGCGAAATCGCGACCGCGGCCTGTCCATTTCGCGATACCAGCTCCGAATCGAATTCGAGGCCGACCAGGAACATGTAGAGGATGATGCCGAGTTGCGCGAGCACGTCCAGAAACGGCGCCACCATCGGCGGCATCAAATAATTGAAGGCGGCGGGCCAGACGCTCCCTAACAGCGAGGGACCGAGCATGATACCCGCCACGATCTCGCCCACCACGGCAGGCTGTCCCAACAGCCGAAACCCCATACCGCCCACGCGGGCGACCGCGATTACCACCGACAGCGCCAGCAGAATATGCAGCATCACGTCGGCGTCGTGACCGCTCGCAGGTCCGGCGGCGACGCCGAGCTGAGCGGGTGCGCGTGCGGGCGCTGGCAGCGCGTCGCCATAGGCTCGGATCAGCATATAGAGCAGCACGGCTCCGCCGAGTAAGAGAGCGTAAATCAGGATCTCGCGCGTGAGACGATTCGCTGCTCGTTCAGATGGAACGGATGCTTTTCGGATCGCCATCGTACGTAAAGTAGCAAACGAACATCATCGAGACACGTGCCACGCGCCTCGTTTTCGGCCCGCCCTAAGTTTTATCTACTGGCGGTAGATCGCGCGCGCTAGGGTGCCGAAGAGCGTGGCGTTTTGGTGCGCCAGGAGTATTTGCGGGCTACGCGAACCGCCTTATCCTTGCTCAACCCATGGCTGGTCCAGGCGGATTCGGTGCTCTCGACGATCGCCTCCGGATCGCCCGAGCGCTTCAAGCGCCCCAGGCGATCGGTCTCGTAATCGCGCTGGCAGCCGATCGCTTCGGCGATGAGCGAGATATAGTTGCGCACCGCAAGCCCGTCGCTGGCAGCATCACACCATTCGCGCTGGCAGGCGTGCGAGACCGTAACCAGCGTATCGGCGCCGAGTTGGCGTACTGCATCTATCTGGTCGTCGCGAATCGCCAGCCAACGTTCACGTTCCATCCGCAACGACCCCGGACCGCAATCGAAATCAAACCCCGGCGGCGCCTGAATTGCGCCGGCGACCTCGAGCTCGGGAATCTGCGACAAAAGGTAAGTGACATTTTCCTGGTCGGAGCGCGCGCGGCGCTGGCCGTGCTGATGGTTTTCACGTCCCGTATGACAGTGAAGCGCGGCCCGGCCCTTAACCGGATAGCGCCACGGCACCTGCCCGTTTCGACTCAGCGCCGAGAGGAACGCGGGCGCGTCGGTCACTTGAAACGGGATCGTTTTAGCGTCGCGGCCGGTGACCACATCGGAGAAGTGGATGTCGCAGGAAGGACACCAATGGACCACGGTTCGCGACTTGTAGGAGCCAAGCCGCTGGATGGTCAAATCCGAGATGGTGCCGCCCTTGGCGACGTCGCCCGCTCGATCCCAGGTAACCCCGCAACAGAACTGGACGCCCGCAACCGCGATAAAATCGAGCCCGAGCGCGCGAAAAACCGCGACCACGTCGGCCGCAACGTCGGGCGTGCGCAGGATGTTACATCCGAGGTAGAGGACCACGTCGTACTCGCGCTCGGGCGGACGATACTGCTCGGTCCAGCAGACCGAATCCGCCGGCATCTGCAACTTTTTGATTTCTTGAATCCGGCGGTAATACGCGGAGTAGTCGAACTTCGCCATCGGATTGGGCCCTCGTAACTTCCGCCTGTACCTTCTTTCAATATAAGCCATCGAGCATCGACCTCGCCAGCCAAGCGATTGCCTCTGCCGCTCCAGACGGGCTATTTGCGAGCTGGGGAACGGTGGCTATAGAGCGCGCCCGCGAAACCGGCTAGAAATCAATTGCGGGTCCACTCACCCGAGCGGATTCCGGATCATGAAAAGAGGCATCTGATGGGCTACCGCATCGCGATTGATACCGGTGGGACGTTTACCGACGTAGTGCTGGCCGACGAGCAGAGGAATTTTCTGCTCGGCAAAGCGCCGACCAATTACGAGCGTATCTTCGTCGGAATCGAGGGTGGACTGCAGGCTATCGCCGAGCAGCTCAAGAGCAGCGTCGGCGAACTGCTCGCGCGCACCGATTTCCTAATCTACGGCACCACTCACGCGACCAACGCGATTATCGAGAGCAAGACCGCGCGCACGGCGTTCCTCGTGACCGAAGGCTTTCCCGAAATCCTGGTCGTACGTGAAGGCGGCAAGCTGCATCCCTTCGATCTCCGCATCGCCTATCCGGATCCTTACATCCCGCGCAGCCTGACCTTCGAAATTCGTGAACGTATCGACTCCGACGGCAAAATCGTAACACCGCTCGACGAGTCGCGGGCGCGCGCCGTGATGGCCGAGCTCAAACGCAACAAGATAGAGGCGATCGCCGTATGCCTGTTGTGGTCGCCGGTGAACGGCGCACACGAGGCGCGGATCGGCCGCATCATCGAAGAGGAGTTGCCGGGCATCCCCTATACGCTCTCGCATCAGCTCAATCCGATCGTGCGCGAGTACCGCCGCGCGTCGTCGACCGCGATTAACGCTTCGCTGCGGCCGCTGATGGAACGTCATTTGGGGGACATGGAGAAGGACCTGCGGCAGTCGGGATTCAACGGCGAACTGCTGGTCGCAAGCTCATTCGGCGGCGTGATGCACGTCGGCGATTTGCTCGAGAAGCCGATCTACCTGGTCCGCTCGGGGCCGTCGATGGGACCGGTAGCGGGGCGCACCTATGGAGAGGCAGAGGCCGGCGCGCGCGAGATTATCGTCTGCGATACCGGCGGCACCAGCTTTGACGTGAGTTTAGTGCGCGACGGCGTAATCAAATTCACCCGCGATACCTGGCTCGGCGAAATTTTTACCGGCCACATCACCGGGCTCTCCTCGGTGGACGTCGAGAGTATCGGCGCGGGAGGTGGATCGATCGCGTGGGTCGATCCGGGCGGATTGCTGCGCGTGGGTCCGCAAAGCGCGGGCTCGCAGCCGGGGCCGGCGTGCTACGGCCATGGCGGCACTGAACCGACCGTGACCGACGCGGCGGTGGTGCTGGGCTTCGTCGATCCGGAATATTTTCTCGGCGGCCGAATGAAGCTCGACGTCAAGCGCGCGTGGGACGCTATCGGCAAAGTGGGCCAGAAGATCAAACTGGAGGCGCAGGACGCGGCGCGCGCGGTGATGGATATCGCGAGCGAGCGCATGGTCGGCGCGATCAAAGAGATTACCGTGAACCAGGGGGTCGACCCGCGCG
>DATJOQ010000334.1:0-14472 GCA_035506935.1 Binataceae bacterium (SeqCode)
ATCAGCGCGAGTAATCCACGCGCTTCCAAGTTCGACGCCACCAACTCGCACAACATCCGGCCCAGGCGGATACCCTCAGCGCACAAATCCGCGCGCACCAGAGCCTCGCCTTGCGTCGCGGCGTAACCTTCATTGAACACCAGGTAGATTACCGCCATCACTGCTTCGAGCCGCTCGGGCAGGTGCTCCGCAGGAGGGATTTCGTATGGGATGCGCGCTTTGCGAATCTTACGCTTGGCGCGCACCAGCCGTTGCGCCATGGTCTCCGTCGGCGTGAGAAAGGCGCGCGCGATCTCCTCGGTCGTAAGTCCGCACAGCGTTCGCAGCGAGAGCGCTATCTGGGCCTCGGTCGCAAGCGCCGGATGACAGCAGGTGAAAATCAAGCGTAGGCGTTCGTCGGGCACTGCGCTGTCACTATCGGAAGTCATGGAATCCGCCGAATCCTCGATCGCGAGCCGCAGCATCTGCTGACGGCTCTCGCTGAGCCGGCTGTCGCGCCGGATCCGGTCGATCGCCTTGTGACGCGCGGTGCCGACAACCCACGCGAGCGGATTGCGCGGTACGCCTTCGCGCGGCCACCGCTCGAGGGCGACAGCGAACGCCTCCTGCGCAGCGTCTTCAGCGAGCTCAAAATCGCCTAGCACACGGATTAGCGTCGCCAGAACGCGTCCGAATTCCTCGCGGTAAAGCTGCTCCAGCGCCAACGGACTACCCGCAGCCGAAACTCTGCCGTCTTGAGGCTGAGCGGCCACTCGCGTTAGTCAACCTCGCGGAACGCGAGTTGCCCGGCGCCAAAGATCTCGCCAGGCAACTCGATAAGCCATTCTCTCAAGCGCGATTACCGCTCGCCCATTTTCAGGATCGGGCGTACCTCGATCGAACCGGTACGGGCGCTCGGGACCCGCGCCGCGATCGCCGTCGCTTCGTCGAGATCCTTCGCCTCGACGATATAGTAGCCGCCGAGCTGCTCCTTGGTTTCGGCGAAGGGCCCGTCGGTGATGGCGGTCTTGCCATCGCGAACTCTGACCGTGCTGGCGGTGCTGGTTCGCTCCAGCGGATCGCCGGCCTTGAAGTTGCCCGACTTGACGATACTCTGCGTAAACGCCATGTACTCCTGCATCAGTCGTCCCTGCTCGGCCGGGCTCAGCTTGCGCGCCTCGTTATCATAGATCAGAAGCATGTATTGCATTTTCGCCACCTCCGTTCGGATAAGCCTGCGTTCATCCTATAGTCGCAGAGGCTTGCCCAAGATCGACACCTGGCCGAGAATTTTTTTTGTTACCTGTTCCAGGCAGCCCCGAGCGTCGTGCGAGCACCGCGAAAAACTAGCGGCGGCCGTGCGGCATCGCAAAATCGATAATCGGACCGACCGGAACGATACGCGTCGGATTGATCGACTCGTGGCTCTGATAATAGTGCCGCTTGATATGCGTAAGGTTGACGGTCGACGCGATTCCCGACTGCTGATACAAATCGCGTGTGTAGCCCCACAGGTTCGGGTAGTCGACGATTCGACGTTTGTTGCACTTGAAGTGGCCAACGTACACGGCGTCGAAACGCACCAATGTCGTGAACAAACGCCAATCCGCTTCGGTGATACGCTCGCCGCATAGATAGCGCCGCGTGGCCAACTGCGATTCGAGCATGTCGAGCGTCTCGAACAACGGCTCGACTGCTTCTTCATACGCCTCCTGAGTGGTCGCAAAACCGGCCTTATAGACGCCATTGTTGACCGTGTCATAGATGCGGCTATTCAGCGCGTCGATCTCAGCGCGAAGCTCCATCGGGTAGTAATCACCCGGCGCCGCTCCAACTTTGTCAAACGCACTGTTCAGCATGCGGATAATATCCGCCGATTCATTGTTAACTATCGTGCTCTGCGCCTTGTCCCACAGAACCGGCACAGTCACGCGCCCGCTGTAGGACGGATCCGCCCTGGTATAGACCTCGTACAGACGCTTGGCGTTGTTGATGGGATCCGGAATTACGCCCTCGCCTTCCGCAAACGTCCAGCCTTCCGCCCCCATGAACCAGTGAACCACGGAGACCGAAATCATCGATTCGAGGCGCTTGAGGACTCGGAAGATCAGCGCGCGATGCGCCCACGGGCAGGCGAGCGAAACGTAAAGATGATAGCGTCCCGCTTCGGCTTTGAATCCGGCCTTGCCGGTCGGCCCGGCGGCGCCGTCGGAAGTTACCCAGTTGCGAAACGACGATTCGTGTCGCACGAATCGTCCGCCGGTATTCCTGGTCTGGTACCAGCCGTCGTGCCATCGCCCTTCCGCGAGGAATCCCATTGATTACTCCATTAGTAATAGTAGTTCGATCGAGAGGCAGCACCATCGAGGCCGAATTGGTAGTAGACTTGACTACTAACTCGCTACGCAGTGCGCGGCCTAGATCATATTCGCAAGATGGCCCATCCGTCCACGCTGATAATCCATTATAGCCTGTCGGATCTCAGTCTGGCTATTCATCACGAAAGGCCCATAGCCAACCACCGGCTCGTCGATCGGCTCGCCGTTAAGGATAAGCAGCTTGCTGTCCTCGACCGCTTCGATCGCAAAATCGGCCCCCGCACGCTCCAGCACGGCCAACTCGGCCTCGCCGACAAACTCGCCGCTGTCCAATCGGATCCGGCCAGTCATAACGAATGGCGCCGTGGTCCATCCCTGCGGCACCTTGAATTCCAGGCGATGGCCGCCGTTCAGACGGACGTCCCAGATATTCATCGGGCTGAAGGAATGGGCCGGGCCTTTGGTTCCGTTGTACTCGCCGGCGATAACACGGATGCGTCCGGCGTCGTTGGGTAACTCGACAGCAGGAATTTGCGAGTCGGTGATGCTCTGATAACCGGCCGGCGCGTTCTTGTCGCGCGCGCGCAAATTCACCCAAAGCTGGATCACCTCGAATCGGCCGCCGCTTTTGGCAAACTCAGGTCCGTGAAACTCCGAATGCACCAGGCCCGAAGCCGCAGTCATCCATTGCACGTCGCCCGGACCGATAATTCCACCGCCGCCCGTAGAGTCGCGATGCTCGACCTCGCCGGAATAAACGATGGTCACAGTTTCAAAGCCGCGATGCGGATGCTCGCCGACGCCGCGTCGCTGCTCAGAGGGCGGAAAGCTGGCCGGCCCGGCGTAATCCAGCAGCAGGAATGGCGACATTTCGGCACTGATATCGTTGTAAGAGAAAATGGTGCGAACGGGAAATCCGTCACCTACCCAGTGACGTTGGTCCGTGCGTTGAATGAATGACAGCTTCTTCATCGCTCAATCTCCTGACAGTGTGACCAGGCTTGTCGCGCGCGCTCAAGGGTTTTCAGATTAGACCGGCTCGTTGCAGAACCGCGTCGAGCCGCGCGGCGAGTGCGGGCGTCGCCGGCACCATCGGCAGCCGATGTTCTTCGGTTTCGATCAAACCCATGCGCTTCATCATGTATTTTAGCGGAATGGGATTGGTGTCGAAGAAGATCGCCTGGTTCAGCTCGAACAGTGCGTCATGCGCGGCGCGCGCTGAATTCATCCGCTCGGCAAAAACATCTTCGCACATCTGCGCCAGCGCTGCGGCCTTGAGATTTCCCACCGCGTTCATCAGGCCGCACGCGCCCACCGCCATCATCGGAAAGCTCAGATCTTCGAGGCCGACGAAAATGCGAAAATCCGATCCCACCCGGCCGAGGACCTGGGTCACCAGCGCGAGATCATTGGCCGCGTGCTTCATCCCAACCAGATTCGGCGCGCGCTCGACGATTCGCTCGATCGTTTCCGCTTCGACATTCACCGCCGCACGTCCGGGAATGTGATAAATCATCACCGGCAAGCGAGTGCGCGAAGCGATATCAACGTAGTACTCAATCAGTCCGCGCTGCGGCGGCCGGATGAAATACGGCGTCACGACCAGGACCGCGTCGGCCCCGAGCTTCTCGGCGGCAGTGGTGAGTTCGATCGTATCGCGATGCGACTGCGATCCAGTGGCCGCGACCACCGGAATACGCGCGCGCGCGGTCTTCACCGCCTGGCGCACCAGTTCGTTGCGCTCCTCGACGCTGAGCGTGCTGGGCTCGGCGGTAGTGCCATTAACCACGATGCCATGCGAGCGATCGGTGATTTGGCGCTCGAGCAGACGCGCGTAGGTGTCGAAATCTACCGCGCCATCGCGAAACGGCGTGATCAACGGCGGATACGAGCCACGCAGGAAATTTTTGTTAAGCGCGATCATCGCAACGTGCTACTCGACCTTGGCGCGGTTGGTGTCGAAGCCACGGCTCGAGCCCAGCAGGCGCGGTGGGAACTTCAGACTCTCCTGCCACATCAGCGAATCCATCGCGATATTGAGCGGGCTATCCTGGATCGTGAGCTCGTAGACCGGCTCGTCATTCGAAGCGTGATTGTGCACCGCCCAACCCGGCGCGGAAAGCATCAGGTCGCCCGCCTTCCAATGCAGAACCTTGCCCTCAACCGTGCTGCGTCCGCTGCCGGAGAAATAGTAATTGATCGCCGCGGCAGCATGGCGATGCGGCCGGTCGACGATCTTGGGCGGACGCACCGTCATCGTGGCGAAGAAACTGTGAGTGGTGCCGTTGGTGCGCCCGGTCGCCGGATTGTAGAGCAAATATAAACGCCGCCCGACATACGACGACCCCAGCGCCTGCAGCTTGTCCAGGTGTTGCTTGACCTCGCGCCACGGCCAGTGCAGCGGATGCGATTCGATCACGTCGGGATTGATCAGCTTCTCGTATGGCACCAGACTAGCGCCGTCCTCGGTCAACCGCATCGTGCCGAACGGATTGATCCGCCGGCTGTCAGCCTCGCCGTTTTCTTCCGGAACCTCAGCCGCTTCGATCATCGGCGGGTCGTCGTCGACGATGTGCACGTTCATCTTCTCGAGCAGCGCGGCGTTGCTATAGGTCAAGCGCACCTGCAGCTCGTTGCTGTCGTTGAAATGCTGATAGACGTTCAGCGCCGGCGTATTCCATACGTCGTATTGCGAGAACACGATATTCTTGCCGTTTATCACCGAGCGCCCGCGGCCGCGGATACAGAAGTTGACCTGCGACGAATTGTGCCGAATCGGTTTGGTCTTCTCACCCGGCTTCAGCACGTCGAGCGACACCTGGATTCCCGGCGCGAGACCAAACCCGCTGTCGGCGCATGGATGAACTATCAGCGAACGCCGCCGCCCGTCAGCAGGGGCAGGCAAAGCCGCCAGACGATCGGCTTCGGTCTCGATATCTTCGCGCGGGATAACAATTGCCGGCCACAGCTCCTTGGCGGGATCCTTAAAATTGGTACGGTCAACGAATTTCGCCTTGTTCTCGCTCATAGCTTCGCTCCTTGCGCTCAGCTTTTGGATACACGCAATCGGGGTTTCGTGCGAACCGGATTCGGGATACGCCGGCCAAGGCCACTTGCCTGGGCGCGCTTCAACACCTCGATCCCCAGCGCGAGATCGGAAATACCCATCCCCATCGCCTTGAACAGCGTAAGATCGGCACCGGCGGGCCGGGTCATACGTCCGGCGATCAGCGCGCTAAGCGGCGTCACTGCGGCCCAGGCCCGCTCGTCGTCGCGGTAATACTCGACAAATTCTCGTGACAGCTTCCGCACCTGCGGCACGCTGTCGGCGGCCACACGCGCGCATCGCGCCAGCATGCGCGGCTCGAACTCGATCTGCTCGGGCACGGCGGCTCCGATAGCATTAATATGAGCGCCGCGCGCCACCATCGAGGCGCGCAAAATAGGCTCGGTGGCACGGGTCGCAAGCGTAATCAGCGAAGCGCCATCCACCGCCGCCTGCACCGAATCGAAAGCCGACGCATGGAGCCCCAGTTCCGCTTCGACGCCCTGCGCGAATTTGAGCGCGCGCTCGCGCGAACGGCTGAACACCCGCACGCGCTCGAGCGAGCGTACCGCTGCAACCGCGGCGAGCTGCGCCATTGCCTGCTTGCCGGCGCCGAGCAGCGCCATATCCGAGGCGTTGTCGGCGGACATCCATCGCGTCGCCAGGCCACTGATACCGGCGGTACGCAACTGCCCAAGCGCGAATGCTTCAATCACCGCCTCGAGCGAACCGTCGCGGCTGTCGAACAGGATCAGCAGCGGCGCGGCGCCGCCGTCGACGTGGGCCCAGGTTTTAGTGCCCGCGATACCCTCGCCGGGAAACGTCGCGCCGATCGCGTGCAGCGTTTTGCCGCTTCCCCACGTTGCATGAGTCTTAACCATGTTCGCGGCCGCGCCCTGTGCTTCCTCGGTCAGGCCGCGCTCGAGCGCCGCGATAGCATCGCCGATATCGATTAGCGAAGCCACTTCGGCTTCTGTGATCCACAGTAGGTCGCTCATCGCGAAGCTCGATATTCGATCAGCCCAGACAGTTGGCGCCGCCGCCACGCCGCGCAATTACTCAGATCGGATATATCAAAGAATTCGGTATCATTATCGTATCGTACACGCATATCCGGCTCTTGAATTTGAGCTGTCCGTTTTCCCGCACCAGCGTGTCCAGGTAACGTCCGGCGTTGAAGATTTTGCTCTCTTCGTCGACCATTGTCTGGATCACGACGTAATTGGCCTCCGATTGGATTCCTTCGCGGCCGTCCGATTTGATCCGCGTGTTGCTCACCACATGGCGCATCGTGCGTGGCGCGAACATCTGGGTCTGGCGAATCGTCACCACCCGGTCCTTGAGCATGCCCTTGCTCTCGCACCACATCGTCGCCAGCGGAAGACTGCGTTCGTAGTTCTCGCGTGAGATAATCTTGTACCAGCAATCCTCGAGAAAAAACTCCGGCCAGCGCTCGAGCTCCAATTCATCGAGCGAGGCGGCGTAGTCGTAGTAGAGCTCTTCGATCTCAGCGCGCAGTTCGTGGGTCCTCATCGCGCCCGCCGCTACAAACCCATCACTTCGCGATAGTAGCTGTAGAAGGCGCGCACCGGCGCCTCGGTGACCATATGGTCCGCGTCCCCGACCGAGGAGCCGTCCAGCTCGACCACGCCGCAGTCGTTCTGATCCTGGACCACGCCCTGCTGCGAAAGCTGCATCACTTCGCTGTCATCGATCGATACCAGGCCGGCCGGACCCATCAGGTTGGCCTGGCGCAGACGCCGCCGCGTCATCTCCGGACTGTCGTCCGCGTAGCCGAAGAAAGTCCAGATCAGATCGAAAGCATGCGGGCCGCGCGTGACGAGCTGGCGCGTGGCCAGGGTGTTCGACTGTTGCTGCACGATCAGATTTGGCCACAAGGTCAGCATCGCCACGGTTTCCGTGCCGGGGAACTCGCGCACCGGATCGAGCAGGCGTGCATCGTTGAGTTTGAAGTCGGCGCGAAACGCCTTCATCTCGGCGGTCCCGGCACCGGCTTTCTGCTCGCCCTTGCTCGACACCAGCACACCGTGCCGCCCGCTGGCGTCCATCTTCACCGCCGACGGCTGATCGGCGCGAAACAAACCGAAGGTCACCAGGAAAACGTGCAGCAGCGTCGCGTGATACGGATCCTTGATGTTCTCGAACATCAGCTTCCAGTTGCTCGGAATTCGCTGGCGCATGTAGCCGAGTACCGAAAGCTCCCGCCCGTCGAACACCCGATCGAAGTACGCGAGCATTTTCGGCCCTAGGTACTCTTCGAAGGAGGGCATCCCGTGCTCGAACGAAGCGAAGATCACCCCGTTGCGAGTCGTTACCTTCAACGAATGCAGATTGTGCTCACCGGGCACGAAATCTGACGGCATGCCTCCGTGTCCCAGCACTCCACGCCGGAACGGAACGCCGGTCAAGTTACCTTTCAGATCGTAGGTCCACTGATGGTACGGACAGGTAAAAGCGTTGGTGTTGCCGAAATTGGCGCGGCAGAACTGCACGCCACGATGCGCGCATCGATTCACCAACACATTGATGCTGCCATCCCTATGGCGTGCGACCACCACTGGCTTGTCGCCAACATGAGTGCGCCTGAAGTCCCCCGGATTAGGTATCTCTGCCTCGAACCCGACGTAGCTCCATCCGGGACCGCAGAAGATACGTTGCTGCTCCAGTTCGTAGATCGCGGGATCCTGGTAAACCCAGTATGGAATCCGCGTCAACCCCTGGCTCGGCCAGTGTCTAGTCGCGCCGTTGGTATGAATATCCACTGCGTTGTTCATTCCTCACAAGGTTGATGTGAGTATATCCGACCAGCAGATAAACGACCAAATCGTCCGGTTTGGCGATTGCTTTTAGTATTTTGCGACTACCTCCGTTTCCGTCGGTAGACCGGGCCGAGTCCTCCAGCAGGACTATTCGACGAGCGTCCGTCGCTCACGATATAATCGGCGTGCGTTGGAAGTCTCGATACGCTCACCACGTCCTTTAGATGCCGGGAGAGGCTCAACCGTGGCTACGCTTAACCCAACTCACATTGTTCGCAAGTGGCCGAAGTGGCTGGCGATCGCTTGCGTCGTGACATTTTCGTTTGTCGACCGCGCGATAGCCGATGAGCCTGCCTTGGTTACGCAAGAGACTATCCCGAAGCTCGAAGCAGCCAGACAAAAGGACCTCAGCGAAGCGAATGACAGTAGCGTCAGTCCGCAACGTCAGGCCGATTGCGCCGCTCAGGCGCAGTTGGCAGACGACGTTATCAAGCGGCTGCAGCACGGTTTCCCCGTGCCGCAATGGCAAATCGAACTCGCCAGCGAGGTTCCGCCCAAATCGGTGCGCGCGGAGAAAGAACAGCTGCTGGCGCGCCTGAAGGAGATCCGCGAAGAGCAACAGCGGGATGAGAGACTCAACTACGGAGACAATCAGGTCGGACTCGATCGCCTGCGGGAAAGGGAAGCCCAGACCCAGAAAGTAATCGAGAAGCTGGAAATCGGCGAATTCGTGCCGTGGTCGGACGTGGTGCAGGCGCTGCGAGACCCCAGGTGACAGAGCGCCCCAAGCCTGCCGCGCAGCGGTCGCGACGCAAGCGACACAACTGACGCCGGCTCGGACGCGCCACCCAACACGATACAGTGAGTGCCGTTAGCGCATCGGAGCGGGAACCTTCGCCGGACTCTTCGCGCGGCGTTCCGCTGTGGAAGAAAATCCTTCCGTACGCCGGAACGCTGCTGATCTTCGGTCTGATTTTCTGGCGCGTCCCGATGGCTCAGGTCGGCGAGGCGCTGGCCCAAGCACCGTTAATAAAATTTGTCGGAGTGTTCCTGCCGTTCTGCCTTTTCTACTGGATAATCGATTCGCTGTGCCTTACCTGGGTGATCCGGCGCTTCAACGCACCGCTTAGATTTCGCGACATTCTACCGATCCGCGCGAGTATGTACCTGGTCGCATTGATCAACACCAATCTGGGACAGGGTGGCGTCGCCTGGGCATTGCATCGGCTGGCAAAAGTACCGTTCCTCGAGATCCTGAGCTCGATCCTGTTTATCGGGCTGATGGAGGCGTATCAGCTCTTTCTTTTCTCGACCCTGGGCGTACTCTTCTACCATCCGAGCTCACCGACACAGGTAGCGATCGTTCACGTGCTGCGGATCGCGTATGTAATCGCGTGGGTAGCGCTCGCCGCGACAATGATACTGTTCGCGCAAGCCAGGCATGGCGGTCGCATTCGCACCTGGATTACCGGCAGCCGCGCAGGTGCCGTCGCGGAGACGTTCCTGGCGGCGCGCCCGCTCGATTACGCGATCGTGCTCGGCATCAAGGCGCCCAGTTTCCTTGCCTCCGTGCTCGCACAATACTTTGCGCTCTCGCTCTATGGCATCGCGATCCCGTTTACGAAATTGCTCGTGTTTCTCCCGCTGGTATTCCTGGCAGCGGCGCTGCCGGTCGCGGTCGCGCACCTGGGCACCAGCCAGGCGGCGTGGCTGCTGTTCTTTTCCGACAGCGCTCCCGGCGTGAAGATACTCGCTTACAGCCTCGCCGCTCACTTCACCTTCATGTTCTGCAACGGATTGATCGGGCTGATGTTTCTTCCGCGGGCGACCAAAGAGCTGACCGCGCTCAGGGCGATAACGACAGACCAGGCGTAGGGAACAGTTGCAGCGGAACTCACGCCGACCCGTGAACCGCGCGCGCGTGTCGATAGCCGAGCGCCCGCTCACACATCGCAGCCACATAAAACAACGCGATCAGCGGAGTCGCGTCGTGCAGCATCATTCCCGGCCATCGCGGAGGCGGCGCCCAGGCCAACAGAATCACCATCGTGTAATTGATCACGCCGCCCCAATGCCCCAATCGGCTCTTCACGGGAATCGCTGAGCCGCTGACAACCACCGAATCGATCGCGTACTGAGCGAACGAAGCCGCTATCAATACTGGTATGTATGCGGGTATCGCTTCGGCGGCGGCTTCGCAGCCAAGCGCTGTCAGCACGAAGACCACATCAGCCAAGTTGTCGAGCCACCGCCCGAACGAGTCGGCCGAGCGCGTCCGGTAGGCTATTGGTCCGTCGATAAAATCGGATGCTGCCGCGCATACCGCGATCGCACCCATTATTTCGGGCCGCCGATTTCCCGAAAGAAACGCGATTAACCATAATACCGCGAACGCGAAGCGCGACGCGCTCAGCAGATTCGCCGCTTGCGCTATCACCGAGCCGCGTACCGCATCGATCAGACCCGGTCCGTTATCGAGGCTTTATCACGCGCGCGTAAGCATCGCGTGCGCCGGGGCCAGCAGCGAATCTATCGCGATTCCGTGCGGGCAAGCGCCGGCGCATGGCTTCGCGGTGCAGGTGAGGCAGGCCTGAGCGTTGGCCGCAACCGCCGCGTATTCGCTGCGCGCCAACCGCCGGTCGCCGTAATCCACCGCGTACATTCGCGAGCGCAGCACTTCGGGAATCGCCACGTCGAACGGGCACGCGCCGGCGCACCCGTCGCACCCGTGGCGGCAATACGAGCTTCCGTTGAGACCGAGGTAGCGTTGCAGCAAGGGCAAATCGGCCGACGCGGTTGCGCGCCATCCCGACGCGCCAAGATACTCATCGATCATCTTCGCGCTGGTCATCGAAACGATCAGTCCGTTCACGTTTGGATTCGACAGCACCCAGCGAAAGGCCGCCTGCGCGAAAGTGGCATTGCCGGTCTCGAAGCGGCGCATGTCGTTGAGCCGCGCGCCCATCAGCGTTTTCATCACTACCACGCCGACGCCTTTTTGCTGCGCCTTCTGCATCAAATGCGGCAGTTGCGGCTGAATCGCGATCATGTCGAAATTCTGCGTGAAGCGCTGATAGAAGGCCGGGTCCTGGCCGAAGTTGTGCGCGGCTAAAATTACATCGAAGTGGCCCGAATCGATCGCGTAGTCGAGGCACTCGGCGAGCCTCCCGGCGTGGCCCGACATCCCCGTAAAGCGGATTTTGCCCTGCTTGCGCGCCTGCTCGACGAATTCGTACCACTCGGGATTCTTCAGCCGCTCGACGTTGTTGACTGCGTGATTGAAGTAGATATCGACGTGGTCGGTCTGAAGCCGCTTCAGGCTGCCGTCGAGCCGCGTCATGATCGATTCTTTGTTATCGTCGGCAGCCGCTGAGACTTTCGAAGTGAGAATTACGCTGTTGCGTTTGCCGTGGAGCGCGTTGCCGATCGTGGTTTCGGATTCTCCCTGGCCATAGGAATCTGCCGAATCGAAATAGTTGATTCCGACGTCGTAGGCGTGGCGGACGATATCTTCCTGTCCGGCGCGCAGGCGGCTCGAGCCGAACGAGATATCGGACATCTTGATCCCGGTCCGTCCGAGCTCGTTGTAACGTTTTACCGTCTTTTCTGGCGGCACCGACGCCATCGCATCAGCGCCAAGCGAAAGCAGGCCGACCCCGATACCGGCAAGCGCGCCTCGCTTGAGAAAGTCCCGACGCCCCAGCAGGTTTCCACTGTCATCTTTATCCGATCGATTCATTGGCCGCCTCCATAAAAACCCGAGCCACGAACGGATCCGATCGAACTCAACGTTATGTCCTCGCTGGAAAGCTTATCGAGATAACAACGGCCGGAGCAACCAACCAGTTGAAGCAGAGGCCACCCGAGCGGGCAGAAATTACTGTTGCGGTGAGCGGGTACTGGGAACCAGGCGCACGACCAGCTCATGCGGCACGTGCCTGATCAGCATGTCTGTCCAATATTTTTTCGCCATCGCCGCTGCGACTTTGTCGGCCATCTCTGGCGCCGATTGAACCACCACCCGATCGAATGTCTCGCCGCCAACCCGGATTTTCACGTAAGGCGCTTCCGCGTTGCCGTCGATTCGCATCGCTGACTGCGCACCCAGACGCAGATACGGCGCGTCATCGATTACCACCACCCACACGGTCGACCAATGGCCTTCGCCCTTGGCATTTTCGGTGTAGAACTCGACGGTTTTCGCGTTGCGGAACAGCTCCGGCGTCCACGCGGCATACACCTCCGGCGCCGCGATCAGAAAAGTCGCCGTGAGGGCGAAGACCAATATCAGGGGAAGCGTTCGCAAGGCCTAGGCGAATCCCAATTCGAGCGCGGCTAGCATCTCCAGCACCTCGTCGCGTTTGAGCGTATGCAGCGGCGACGAGCGCAAATCGCGAAAGTAGCGCTCCAGCGGATTGCCCTTCAAATATCCCAGTCCGCCGCCGACCCGCGCTGCCAGATTCGCGACCTCGAGCATGTTCTCGGCCACGAACGTCCGCAGCATTTCGACCGTCGGTATCTGACGCTCACCGTAAGGCCGCTTTTCGGAAATCTCGCGCGCCACGGTGTATATCATGATGCGGCAGGCCTCCAGCCGATTATACATTTCGCCAATAGCAAATCGGTTCCACGGGATATGACCGACCAATTGTCCGGCGGTTTTCTGCACTTTCCGCGTTCGACAGTAGTCTAATACATATTCGTACGCAGCCTGACCGATCCCCAGGTAAACCGCCGAAAATGACAGGCAGTACCAATGCGCCACCTGGGCGAACTCCTCGAACAAGTGTCCTTCTTCGCCGATACGCTGGTCATCTCTTGCGAACACGTCGCGAATCTCGATCGTATGGCTCCCAGTGGCACGCATGCCCATCGCGTCCCAGTTTTCGATAACTTCCAGTCCTGGCGTATCGCGCGGCAGAAGAAACGCGCATCCGCCCGAGTTCGGGCCGCTATAACCCTCGAGCGTAGTGCTGAACCCGAGATAATCGACCGCCGGAACCAGCGTCGCAAACACCTTGCGTCCGTTGAGGATATAGCCGCCGGGCACTTTTCGCGCCTTGCTGTTGGGCGACTGGATCGAGCGCGCGCCGCCGCCCTCGGTGTAGAAGGCGTTCATCAGCATCTGCTTGCGGCCGACGTTGCCCAGATAAAGATCTTTCTGCGCGGGGGTCATGAACGGTGTGTAAAAGCCGACCGTGTTGCAGTGCATGTTGATCGCAAAGGCGGTCGCGCAGCAGCCCTGCGCCAGTTGCTCCTGCGCCAGCACGAAGGTAAAAGGCGTCGCGCCCCAGCCACCGTACTCGGTCGGCGTGGTGATCGTGGTGTAGCCGGTCTCTTTCAGCCGGGCGATATTCTCGAAAGGAAAGCTCCCCTCGCGATCGTGCTGTTCCGCGCGCTGAGCAAACTCCTTCGCCAGCTCCTTGGCGAGAGCGATTATCCGCTGCTGTTCCGGGGTCAAGTCGACAAACACGGCCGCCTCCTTTCGAGGATACGATCGAAGTCTACGGATGAAATGCGCAATGCGAAAGCGGGTTCGAGTTATAGAGGTCGCGATCAGCGACTCGTTCGGCCGCTGATCGATTCACGTCACTAACGGGGATTCGTAGTGTCTTGATCGGCCGTCTGCAATCGATCGATCTTCGCCGCCATGATGAAGTCATTGCGATGCAGACCGCGGATCTTGTGCGTCCACAGGGTCACGGTGACTCGACCCCATTCGGTGAGAATCGCAGGATGATGGCCTTCCTCTTCCGCGAGCGCGCCTACCCGATTGGTAAAGGCGAGCGCTTCGGCAAAATCGGCGACGCGAAAAACCCGTTCAAGGCGCTGGATATTCTCGCGCTCGACCATCGCCCATTGCGCAATCTCGGGCTTGAGTTGCTGGATCTCGGCTTCGGTCACGCGCGGTGAATCGCGGCGACAAGCGGTGCACTTTTCACTGTTGAGGGCTGCCACAACTATCGCTCCACAACGCGAAAGAATTCGTCGAGCACCTAAGCGCCCGACTCGTGATAGATGCTAAGAGCGCTCCGGCGATCGCGATCACCGGGCGCGGATCTTTGCCGGCGAAAACGGGCTCGGCGATCAGGTCACTTCTGAATCATTACCTCAGTGGACTTAATCACTGCGGTCACTTTATCGCCCTTCTTCAATTTCATTTCTTCGGCGCTCGCCTTGGTGATAACCGACTCGACCACGTTATCGCCGACTTTGACGGTGATCAGGGCGGTGACGGTACCAAGTACGATGTCGGTGATTTTTCCCTTGAGGCGGTTGCGCGCACTTAGTGCCATATCTTGCTCCTTCCATCAGCGGCGTTGGGTAAAGCCGTTATCATGCGGACAAT
>DATJOQ010000335.1:0-2172 GCA_035506935.1 Binataceae bacterium (SeqCode)
AGAACGCGTTCGATCGGGCGGATCTGTATCGGATGAGTGTGGCGCTGGCCGACACCGTGATCGAGCGACATCGCCGACGCCTGAAGCGCAGGGCCAAGCGGATCACGATCGATCTGGACCCGACCGACGATCCGACGCACGGGGCTCAGCAGCTGACCTTCTTCAACGGCCATTACGACACTTGGTGCTATCTGCCGGTGGCGGGGTTTTTGACCTTCAACGAGGAGTCCGAGCAGTATCTGTTTGCGTACGTGCTGCGCCCCGGCAATGTCGGCGCTGGCGTCGGTGCGATCGGGATCTTGTCGCGACTGTTGCCGAAACTTCGGGCGGCCTTTCCTCAAGCGCGGCTGCGAGTGCGCCTGGACGGCGGCTTTGCCTCGGCGCAGCTGTTCGCCTTCCTCGAGCGCGAGGGTCTCGAGTACGTGGTCGCTATGGCCAAAAACAAGGTTCTCGAGCGCCGCGCTGCGCGCCTGATGGGCACCGCCCGGCGCCTTTCGCGCGCATCGGGCGAGACCGCACATATCTATAGCGAGACCCGCTATGCCGCCGGCACCTGGGATCAGCGTCGGCGCATCATCATCAAGGCTGAAGTCGTCCGCCATCCCGGACGCAAGCCCAAAGACAACCCGCGCTTCGT
Organism: Binataceae bacterium (SeqCode); assembly: GCA_035506935.1. Lineage (GTDB taxonomy): Bacteria > Desulfobacterota > Binatia > Binatales > Binataceae > DATJOQ01. The sequence goes on from DATJOQ010000335.1 coordinate 638, forward strand.
GGTCACCAACCTCAAGCACTCGCCCCGGCATCTGTACGAGGCGATCTACTGTGCCCGCGGTGACATCGAGAATCGGATCAAAGAGCTGCATCATGGCTTGGAAATCGACCGCACCAGTTGCAGCCGCTTTCTCGCCAATCAACTGCGCGGGCTCCTCAGCGCAGCCGCGTACGTGCTCTACCAGGAACTGCGCCTGCGGGCTGCCCGGACTACCTTTCGGGCTGCGCAGGTTTGCACCCTGCGCGAACACCTCATGAAACTCGGTGCCTGGATCGAGTCTTCCGTGCGGCGCATCGTGCTGCACCTGCCCGCCACCTGCTTGCACCGCCACCACTGGCAGATCATCGCCCAAAATCTCGGCGCGGCGCCCGCATAGCGCCGTCGGATCAACGCCACGCTCCATCGATTGCCATCTGAGTCCCTCAGACCGAACGCCCGTGGCCGAAATCCACACGCCACGGCCGGCCCACCCTCAGCACCCGACCCTCAATGCCTATCCAGGCGGCAAAATCACCGCCGCGCATCGACATCACGCCGCGACATCATCAAACTTGCACTCGTGATCACGAAAATCACATCCTTCATGCATAGGGCAGGTTAGGTTAGCGTGACTTTCCCCATCGTCGCCATCGCGTCTTCTGCCGGTGGACTTGAAGCGCTCTCTGAGCTTCTCGAAGCGGTGGCTACGCCCTGTGATATGGCGTTCATCGTGGTAGCGCATCTATCAAGCGAGCATGAAAGTCTGCTAGTGGAACTGCTGGCCCGAAAAACGACGATGACCGTGCGTAGCGCTTCCCACGGTATGCGGGTCGAGCCCGATCAGGTCTACGTCATCCCGCGCAATACGATTCTGACCATTAAGGGCGATGCTTTGCAGCTGCAGCTGCAGCCGCGCGAGCGCGACCGGCCGCATCATCCGGCGGACGTTTTTTTTACCTCCCTCGCCGAGGCACGCGCGGATTCCGCGATTGGTATCGTGCTGTCGGGGGGCGATGCGGATGGCTCGCGCGGTGTCCGATCGATCAAGGAGCATGGCGGCATCACCTTCGCCCAAGAGCCGGATTCTGCGCGTTTCCCCAGCATGCCGACCAACGCCATCGAAAGTGGCTGTATCGATTTTGTGTTGGGGCCGAGCGAGATCGCGCGCGAACTGGGGCTCCTGCGCTCGCAGGCCTATCTCCGCGAAGCAACAGGCCGGCCGGCGACGGCCGAAATGGGTCGGGAAGATTCCGACGAAGACCAACTCCTACGGGTCTTTCGTCGCTTGCATGCAACTCACGCGGTGGACTTTTCTCGCTATAAGCGCAATACCATTCGCCGCCGCCTCGCGCGACGTATGGCGGTTCGCAAAACTCCTGAGCTTGCCGACTATCTGAATCTGCTCGAGGGGGAGCCCGCTGAGGCGGCCGCGCTCTATCAGGATTTTTTGATCCGGGTGACGCATTTCTTTCGCGATCCGGAAGCCTTCGAGGCGCTTGGTTCGCAGATTTTGCCAAGACTTTGTGAAGGGCGCTCCACCAAGGAGCCTCTTCGGA
>DATJOQ010000336.1:0-32620 GCA_035506935.1 Binataceae bacterium (SeqCode)
TCGCATCGCGATCGCGCCTCGCTATTTAAATCGAACCGAAGTGAAGCGCGAATCGAATTTTAACCATGGATAAACCGCGAGCCTTAGGCCTGGTCCGCGACCTTTTCTTCCGCACCAAGATCGACGCCTCGGCCGAGGCGCTCGGCCTCGATACCGTCTATGCCTCGACGCTCGAGGCTGCGCGCACGCGATGCGCCGAAGGGGCGCCGGCGCTGGTCTTCGCCGATCTTTCCGATCAGAATTTCCCTGGCGCCGAGACCGCGGCCAGCATCCGCGAGCTCGCGCCACACGCCAGGCTGATCGGGTTCGCTTCGCACGTGGACCTGAAGCCGCTGAAAATTGCGCGCGAGGCCGGCTTCGATCTCGTGCTCTCGCGCCAGGAATTCAGCGCGCGCCTTCCCGAATTGATGAAAACCGACACGGAGAAAACGAACTGAAATGAAAGTAAACGAAACCGTCGCGCTGATTACCGGTGGTGGTTCGGGTCTGGGCGAAGCAACCGCGCGCGAGCTGCTCGCTGGTGGCGGCAAAGTCGCGATCCTCGATCTGCCGTCGTCGCCGGGCGCGAAGCTTGCCGGCGAGCTCGGCGCCAACGCGCTATTCGTCCCCGCCGACGTGATCTCTGCTCCCGACGTCGAGAAAGCGATCAGCGATGCGGTCGCAAAATTCGGCACCATCAACGTCGCGGTCAATTGCGCCGGTATCGGCCGCGCGCAGCGCACCGTCACCAAGGAAGGCGCCGCCTCGCTCGAGCTCTTCACCAAGGTGATCCAGATCAATCTGATCGGCACCTTCAACGTGATCCGATTGGCCGCGCTGCAGATGTCGAAGAATCAGCCCAACGCTGAGGGCGAACGCGGCGTGATCATCAACACCGCCTCGGTCGCCGCCTTCGACGGCCAAATAGGCCAGGCCGCGTATTCCGCTTCCAAAGGCGGTGTGGTCGGTCTGACGCTGCCGATCGCGCGCGACCTCTCGTCGCTCGGAATCCGCGTGGTCACCATCGCGCCCGGCACTTTCGACACCCCGATGCTGTCCTTGCTTCCCGATCCCGCGCGCCAGGCGCTCGCCGACCAGATTCCGTTTCCGCGCCGCCTCGGACGTCCGGCCGAATACGCCGCGCTTGCCCGGCACATCGTCGAAAACGCGATGCTCAACGGCGAGACCATCCGCCTCGACGGCGCCCTCCGAATGCCGCCGCGCTGATTTCTTTGATGCGCGCCAGCCAGGCACCGACCCTTGTTGTCATTCCGAGCGCAGTCTGCGCAGCGAGGAATCAACCCGGAGCGATTCTGTGCAAGGAGTAATATGAAAAAGAGCGACACCCGAATCCTCACCACTCACGTTGGCAGCCTGCCGCGTAATCCCGCGCTCACCGATTTGCTGATTCAACAGGAGCAGGGCAAAAAAATCGATCAGGCCGAGCTCGAGCGCCAGTTCGAGCAATCGGTCAAGCACGTAATCTTGAAGCAGCTCGAGGCCGGAGTCGACGTCGGCAACGACGGTGAGCAGCCGCGGGTCGGCTTCCAGACCTACGTTCCGCAGCGCGTGCGCGGCTTCGGCGGCGCGACCAAACGCAAGACCCCGCGCGATCTCGCCGACTTCCCCGACTTCGCCAGGATCATGGAAGCGCGCCAGATGATGCGCGCCAAGGTCTTCAACGCTCCCCAGTGCGTCGCCGAGCTGAAATACGAGGACTTAAGCGCCGCGCGCAAGGAATCCGATCTGTTCCTGCGATGCCTCAAAGAAAGCCCGCGCCAGTTCACCGAGCCGTTCATGACCGCCGCCTCGCCCGGCATCATCGCCACCACGATGCATAACGCGTTCTACGACTCGCACGAGCGTTACGTGTTCGCGATCGCCGAGCAGATGCGCAAGGAATACGAGCATATCCACGCCCAGGGCCTGATCCTGCAGCTGGACGCCCCCGACCTCGCGATGGAGCGGCCGTGGCATTTCCAGGAGATGTCGATCGCGCAGTTTCAAAAGGTGGTCGAGACCCATATCGAAGCGATCAATCGCGGCGTTAAGAATATTCCCGCCGATCGCGTGCGGCTCCACGTATGCTGGGGCAATTACGACGGCCCGCACAATCACGACGTCGCGCTCGCCGACATCGTTCAGATTCTCTACCAGGCCAAGGTCGGGGCGCTCTCGATCGAGCTCGCCAATCCGCGCCATCAGCACGAGCACAAGGTGTTCAGAAAGTTTCCGCTGCCGGATTCGATGCTGCTGATTCCCGGCGTGATTGATTCCACCACCAACTACATCGAGCATCCCGAAGTGGTGTCGGATCGAATCTGTCAGGCCGCCGACGCCATCGGCGATCGCACCCGCATCATCGCCGGCGCCGATTGTGGCTTCGGCACGTTCGCGGGATGGGAGATGGTGCCGGAAAGCGTGACCTGGGCCAAGTTCAAGAGCTTGAGTGAAGGCGCCGCCCTCGCCACCAAACGCTTGTGGAGTTGATTCGCGCGCGAGGATCGGTGCCGCCCCTCTTTGTCATTCCGAGCGAAGGCTCTGCGCAGCGAGGAATCTCCGCGAAGCGATTCGGTTTTTTCTCTGAACTTTTATCCCCTCTCCTTGTCCAAGGAGAGGGTGAGGGAGAGGTTTGTCCGAAAGTCCGCGGCACTCTCTCCACCTCGCGCGATGCGCTCGCCGCCTCTCCCTGACGAGAGCGCTGTCGTCCTTGTTCTCCCTCACTCCTTCGACGCGCTCTTCACCCACGTCGGCATCATCGTGTTCGACGGCAGCTTCTCATCCACCACCTTCCTCGACGCTTCGATCCCCGCCACCGGCAGCCCCTTCGGATCGAGCACCCCGATCTGCACCAGCGCCGTCGCCTGGTCCCAGTAGATGTGCTCGTTGCACAGCTTGTCGCCGCGGAACTTCACCACCGCGATCGTCGGAATCTCGAGGTACTTGCCGGTCGGCGCGATTCCCGGCAGCAGAAAATCAATCTCGCGATCGTGCGTGCAGCAGAACATGATCTCGTCGATCACGCGGTCCGCTCCCACCGTCCGCGAGATCGGCACGATCTTCGTATCCTTCGGCAAACTTGGGATGAAGTGATTTTTGTAGAACCGATACAACTCCTTGTACCCGACCCCGCCCGTCATCGTCGGCACATGATTCACGTACGGCTCCGCCACCATCGTTTTCATCGTCTGGTCGACGTCGCGCACGACGAACTCGTACTCGCAATGCTTTTCCCATAGCGCATCGAGATCGTAGCGCGGGCCGAGCGCGCGGTGCAGCACCGCGAGCGAGCGCGAATGCGCCAGCGACGCCGCCGACGGATTGTAGCTCGCGCGATTGTCGTTATTGAACGCGTGGTCCGCTCCGGGATAGACGTAGATCTCAGCTTCGTCATGGCCCGCAAAGGCTTTGCGAATCGCCTCGCGTACCGGCGGCGGCGTGTAGCTGTCCTCGGCCGCAAGATGCAGCACGATCGGGCACTCGATCTTCGCCGCGTCTTCCAGGTTGGCTTCGATCCGCACGCCGTAATAGCTGACCGCCGCGTCGATACCGCTGCGCGCCGCCGCCAGGTAGGCGAGTTTGCCGCCCAGGCAAAATCCCAGCGCGCCGACCTTGCCGTTGCACTCCGGCATCGCGCGCAACGCCTTCACCGTATCGGTGATATCCTTCACCGCCTGGTCGGCGTCGAATTTCTGAAAATACGCGCGCGCCTTTTGCGTTTCCTCGGGCGTGTAGCGCAGCTCGATATTCGGCTCGATCCGCCAGAAAATATCCGGCGCCAGCACCACGTAACCTTCCTCGGCGTAAAGCTCGGCGATCGCGCGGATGTGAAAGTTGACGCCAAAAATTTCCTGCAGCAGCACCAGCCCCGGCCCGCTGCCACTTGGCGGAATCGCCAGGTAGCCCGTAAACTTGCCGCCATCGGCAGCCGTGATCGGAACCATTTTTCCGGCCATCGTAGTTTCCTCCCGAACGAAACTGATCAGCGCTGAAGTTACGCCCGCAAGGCGAATCGTTTCAATCGCAGTTGAAATCCTGTGCCCGATTGCAACCCGAATTGTCACACATTTTGATTCCGGTCGTATCCACGCTTGCGGTAAGAATAAATCTAACAATTGCGTGGAGGATGAAGCGGATGATCGTCGGTGTGCCCACCGAAATTAAAGCGTACGAAAATCGCGTCGCGCTGACTCCGGCTGGAGTCGCCGCCTTCTGCAGCCACGACCACGTCGTGATAATTCAGCGCGGCGCAGGCCTCGGCAGCAATATCACCGATCAGGATTACCGCGAGGCCGGCGCGCGTATCGCAGATTCCGCCGCCGCCGTATGGAAGCGTGCCGAGTTGATCTTGAAGGTCAAGGAGCCGCAGCCCTCCGAGATTAAATTCATGCGCCCCGGCAAGATCCTCTTCACCTATCTGCATCTGGCCGCGAGCAAGACGCTCGCGCACCAGATGCTTCAGCGCGGCGTCACCGGCCTCGGCTACGAAACCATCCAGCTCAAGGACGGCAGCCTGCCGCTGCTCGCCCCGATGAGCGAAGTTGCCGGCCGCCTCGCGATTCAGGCCGGCGCCTGGTGCCTGCAGGCGCAAAGCGGCGGCCGCGGCGTTTTGCTGAGCGGCGCCTCCGGCGTGCGCCCGGGCAAAGTGATGATCCTCGGCGCAGGTATCGCCGGCGCCAACGCATGCCAGATAGCCGTCGGCGTCGGCGCCGACGTCACCGTGCTCGACGTCGACGCCTCGCGCCTGCGTTATCTCCACGATATTCTCGGCGGCCACGTCACCACCCTGATGTCGAATCATGCGCTGATCGAGGAGGAGCTCGAAATTTCCGATCTCGTGATCGGCGCCGTGCTGGTCGCCGGCGCGCGCGCCCCCCGCCTGATAACGGCCCCGATGGTCAAGAAGATGAAACCCGGCTCCGCGCTGGTCGATCTTTCGATCGATCAGGGCGGGGTCTCCGAGACTTCGCGTCCCACCACCCACGCCAAGCCCACCTATATCCGTGAAGGCGTGGTGCACTACTGCGTCACCAACATGCCCGGCGCGGTGCCGCACACCTCGACCTACGCGCTCACCAACGCGACGCTCTCCTATGCGCTCGACATCGCCGATCGCGGCGTGCTCGAGGCTGGCGAGCACAATCCCGCGATCCGCCACGGCCTCAACACCTATAAGGGAGGTATCGCCCATCCCGCGGTCGCCGACGCGCTCAAGCTGCGCCCCAACTCGCCCTGGGATTAGCTCACGGAACTATGCCCCTCTCCGCTTGGGAGAGGGGCATCCAAAGATTTACCGATTCGCGAGACGGGGGCGAAGACCGTGGTCAAACGCCCCCATCATCTTGATTGTTGGCGGTTACGGGTTGGGCCCTCCGGTCAACTGCCCGCTAACCGACAAACCAGTGACAACGTGGCTGTCTGGATATCCGCCATCTTTCCAGCCGTTCGGGTTGCTGCCGATGTTGGTGCCGCCAGTGGTTAAATAGGTGTAGTTGCTGATGAGTACCCCTCCCGAGGTTGCCGGCCCGTAGGGATAAAAGTTGAAGGGGAGCACATCGCCCTGCTCGTAAACCCCGCCCACCGGCAGGCCATTGGGGCCGATGCACTTATCGCCCTTACCATTGTTGTATTGATACGTGACCGTCAGCATCGCCGGCGAGTTGCCTGCAGCGGGCGTGTAAAACAGATCGCCGGGTTGATTGAGGTAACAAATTAATTCGTTGGTATCGTTCTGCGCCTGTGTTGAATTGTCGTCCTCACCCCCGAGATTGAGCGTAAGATTCACGGCGGTATTCTTGCCGTTCACGAAGCTTGCCGATCCCGCCATCGTGAAATGAAGTACCTCGGTCGTGCCTTGCCCAAAAAGTGGGTAAGAGGTGCAGGATACGTCTGAGCTCTGACAAGTAAAGAAATAGGCGGTGCCGCTCGCTTGCACCACGTAGTTGCCGCCCAAACCCGCTGCCCGCGCCGCTCCACAATACGTCAGGACAGTAAACAAGCCGCCGCTGATCGCCAACATCAGCACTTTCTTAAACATCAAATGACACTCCTTTGCGGTTCCGTATTAGGTCGTATTCGCCTATAACGACTTATTCTTGTCCCGTCTACCACTTTTGATCACTGGCGAAACAACGCCCGAAACCGCTGGATTTACTGCTGCGGCGGTGCCTTGGAGGAGCCGCCGGCTTCGCCCGGAGCATGAGCGAGCGGTACCAGTTGCGCGATATCGCACTGCATCAGCGCATGCATCTTGTTGTCGATCTGGTAAAATCGCGTGGTCTTGATCCCCGAAATCACCGCGCGGAACTTCGGGATGAAGCGCTTTTGCGTATCCAGCCGCGCCTGCGCGATAGCCATCACCTCGTCCAGCTTGGCCTTCGCCGTCTCGTCGGTCAGGTTGTTGTAGTTCTTGGCGAAATCCTTGATCTCCCTCACGTGCCGGTCTTCGATCTTGTCCATCGCCGCTTCGTACTGATTGTAAACCGGCCAGAACTTCGATTCCTCTTCGGGAGTCAGGTTCATGTTGGACCCAACGATCGCTTTGCGCTGCGCGCGTTCCGCGTCCAGGTCGAGCTGCTTCTGCGATTGTGCCCGCGCGCTCGAGCAGATTCCTGCCAGCCCGCATATCACCAGCGCCCCAGCGATTAGGCCGATCTTGATTTTCCCGGTCATGTAATCCTCCGTTTCCAAAGTTTGGCGGCGATTTGCCGCCGTTCAATCGTACTTGTCCAGCAACGATCTCCGCTTTATCGATGGCTATTCGAAAAGAGAAGAACCCATCACCCTGCCGGATGGGCGACGGTAGTGTAGCAGTCCGGGCGCTTTCCCAAAACACCCAAGAGTGACTAAGACCGCCCTATGTTACCGATTGTGACTGGCCCCGATGCGGGGATTTAGTCGATCAATTCCGCTGCCTGCCGCGCCACCACTTCGCCAAGCTGCAGATCCCGCTCGCTGAAAACCCGCGGAGCACGAAACAGCATCGAGAACACGCCGACCAGCCTGCCGCTTTTGCGGATCATCGGCTCCGCCTGCACCGCGCTGAATCCGATCCTCGCCGCCAGCTCGCGATAACCCGCCGACAGTGCAGCGTTGTTCACGTCCTCGACACAGACCGTTCGGCGCATACGCACCGCGCGCTCACATATCTTCTCGTCCGCGCTGACCGATCCGAACCTTTCCCTGATGTTTGGTTCAAAGCCGCGCGACGCTATCAGTTTCAAGCTCTTCGAGTCGTCGTCCAGCGCCTGAACGTTGCCAAAGTCGGCTCCCGAGAGCGTCATTGCGGCCTCCAGCATCTGGTCGATCTCGCTTTGCATGGTTGCCGCCGCCGTGACCTTGATCGTCGTGCGATGAAGCGCCTGCATCATCTCGAGCTCGGTCTCAAGCCGGCTCTCGTCCTCGCGTGTAGCCGGTTGCGCCCGTTTGATCGCGCTCACGTCGACGAACGTGATCACGACCCCCTCCGTTTCCGCCCCGGCAAACCTCTGATACGGACTCACTCGCATCACGAACACGTGGCCCGCACGGCTTCGAATCTCGCGCTCGACCGGCGGTTCGCCGGCCAGCACCGCGCGCGCATCCTTCTCGATACCGGCATAGTCCAGAATATGAACCAGCCCGCGTACCGGCTGATGGAGTTCGCGCGCCGTGATATTGAAAATCTGGCAAAGCCGCGGCGTATATCGCGCGACACGGCAGTCGCGGTCGACAAACAGCGTCGCCACGTTAGTCGCCGCCATCAGGTTCTCCAGATCGGTGTAGGCGCTCGATACTTCCTTCAGCTTGGACTTGAGTTCCTGATTTACCGACTGCAGCTCCTCGTTGAAGCATTGCAGATCTTCTATGCTGTCCTCGGTTACCGCAGTCGCGCGGTATCCTCTGCCTATGGCTCGCAGCAGCGGCTCATTGGCGCTGGGCATGTCCTCCGCGCTCCGTGCTTCAAAAATCCGATAGGTTTTGTCCAGCGGATGAAACAGTTCTTCGTCGGCTGCCTCCGCAGGGCCGAGAAACATGAAGGCGCCATCCTGGCAGGCATGACGTAGCAGCGCCATCGCCCGCGCCTGCAAGCTTCGGTCGAAGTAAGTCAGAAGATTGCGGCAGCAAATCAGGTTCTGGCGCAAAAACGGCGAGTCCCGCAACAAATTGTGCTTGGCGAACACGATACTGTCGCGGATCGCGCTTGCCACCCGATAGTCCTTGCCCTGCGCACGGAAGAACCGCACGAGCCTGTACTCCGCCACGTCAGCACGGATTGTATTCGGGTACAGCCCTTTTCGTGCCACCGCTAGTGCGGATTCGTCCACATCGGAAGCAAAGATGATCAAGTTGCGCTGAACGCCGCGAAGCTCGAATTCCTCACGAAACAGAATCGCAACGGTGTAAGCATCTTCGCCGGTTGCGCATCCGGGAATCCACACCCTGATCTGCTCGCTAGGATCGCTGTGCTCGACCAGTGGATCGACCACCAACTTTTGCAGCGCATCCCAGGCTTCGGGATCGCGGAAAAACCTCGCTCCAGTTCCGCCAACCGGGTTTCCTAAATAAGCGGGCGTGGTTTTACCCTCTTCACTCATACCGGGTACCTCAAACCAGATGCGCGTGAGGCGGGTGAATGAGGCGGGGATGAAGCATTACGCGCGCCGCGGCCTTCGCGCACACAGTTGCCAACGATCAGGCCACGCCTCCTCTTTCAATACCCCTCCCTGCAATTTTTGCAAGGCACCGATACCGCTGTCGAAGCGGTTTTCCACAATCTCTTTCCACCCGCGCCACCGCCGCCGCTGTCGTTGCCTCAATCAAGCCCCTGCCTATACATATGTGAGGCGTGGATGAGAGCAGGGCGGTAGCGCGTTACTCGACCCTCGACCAACCGCGGCAAAGCAGCGTCGTGCGGGTTGAACTGATGCTCGCTGCGGTGATGCTGATCACGCTGCTCGCCTACCTCCGATGCTTGAGTAATCCGTTCACGCTCGACGACCACATCTTCCTCGAAAATCACCTCATCGGTAGCTGGTCGTTCCTGTCGCGGTCGTTGGCCGGCGACGCGCTCTGGTTCGTCGATCCCGGCGGCACGCCGCTGAGCCCTTATTATCGGCCGCTGCTGCTGATCGTCCTGGGCTTCGAATACCATCTCTTCGGCTTGAATCCCGCCGCCTTTCACGCTGTCTCCCTGCTACTCCATCTGCTCGTGGTCTTCCTGGTATTCAAGATCGCCGCGCGCCTCACCGCCGACCTGTACGCGGCACTGTTGACCGCGCTCCTGTTCGGCCTGATTCCGGCTCACGCCGAAGCCGTCCTCTCGATCGCCGCTACCAACTATCCGCTCGGCGCCGCCTTCCAGTTGGGTGCTTTTTATCTCGTCATATCCGCGGGCGATAAGCGCGATACTTCGCCGCTCGCGGTCCTGCTCTATCTCGCCGCGCTGCTATGCCACGAAAACGCGATCATGCTTCCCGCCCTCGTGGCGATTTACGTCCTCTTGCTCGAACCAGCCGGCGCAATCCGCGATGAACCGCTTGTCGTCCGCGCGCGCGCCAGGATCGGCACCGCCGTCATCCGCATCAAATACTTCGCGCTCGTGATGCTGCTCTACATGGCGTTTCGCGTTTTCGTTCTGCATCTGGCCTTCGTTACTCCGAGCGTCGGCGCCGGCCACGTCAGCAGCGCCGTGCTTCTGCTGACCCTGCCGCGAGTGATGGTCATGTATGTGGCCCTGATGGTAGTGCCGTGGCTCGCCGGTGATTCCGACCGCGCGACTTTCGTGCACCGCGCCGCTTCGCCCGATTTCTACCTCCCGCTGATTACACTGACTACTCTGACTGTTTTTCTCTACATGGTACTGCGTAATCATCCGCGCCGGGCGCTCTACCTCTTCTGCATATTATGGATCGGGATCGAGATCGCCCCGATGCTGAATCTGCGCGGACTCTGGCCCGAGGGCGAAATTGCCAACCGCTATTTCTATATGCCGTCTGTCGGATGGTGCATGATGCTGGCCGATTGGGCGGTCGTGCTCGCGCACCGCGGCGCTCGCGTCCGCCAACTGGTCTTTGCCGGCACCGCCGCGATGCTCGCAATTTCGCTCATCGTGCTGATGAATCTGATGAGCCTGTGGCACGATGAGGTCGCGCTGATCCGGGGCCGCCTGACGCGCTTCCCCGAATCCGCTTACTGCCACAGGGCTCTCGCGCGCGCACTGCGCAAACAGGGCGATATCGTCGGCGCTCGGCACGAACGCGAGACCGCCGCAAGAATGGCCGCTGGAAGTTAGATCTTGGAAACGCTCGATCAGCTCGACCAGGTCCGTGCCGCATCCGCCCGCGAAGCTGCCGCGCTGGAGGCCTCGGACCAGCACGCCCTCGATCGCACGTCGCAACACGCCGCCGCCGATTCGCGCCGCCGCCTGATGTACCTGATGGTCTTCGTGCTCACTTTCGCCGTTTTCGTGTTCTCGCCGGTGACCGAGCTGTTCGATAGTAAGTTTTCATTATTACTCAGTGAAAGCCTGCTGACTAATCATTCACCGGCCTTGAATGCCTATTCGATTCCAGGGCTCGATTTCGATACTCTTCCGCCAGACGTCAATCTGATCACCGGCGGAAGCTTCTACCAGCTCATGCGGCTCGACGGCAAAGTTCTCTACTATTATCCGCACGGCACGTCGTATCTGTCGCTGCCGATGGTTGCTGTTTTGCGCGGGATGGGAGAATCCGTCGTGTCTGCCGGCGGACGCTACGACAAAGCCCGCGAAGAGCGGGAGCAGCATCTGGTTGCGTCATTCCTGATGGCTCTGCTGGCGTGCATTTTTCTGCGTACGGCCGAGCTGATGCTGCCCGACTCGTGGAGCAAGGTCGTCGCGATCGGCGCCGCTTTCGGCACCCAGATCTGGAGCACCGCGTCGCGCTCGCTATGGTCGCACACCTGGGAAATTCTGCTGCTCGGATTTGTGATCCTCGAATTACTCAGCGCCGAGGAAAAATCACGCCGGTTGCGCCCGATTCTGCTCGCAACTTTGGTCTCCTGGATGTTCTTTGTGCGCCCCACCGGCGCCCTCGTGGTGATCGGTCTCTCGATATATATTTTTGTCTATCATCGAAAAGACTCGATACCGTTTTGTGTAACCGGACTCGGATGGCTTGCCGGGTTCATTACCTATTCATGGTACACCTTCGGGCAATTGCTGCCTGGCTATTATCATAACCAGACCTTTCATACCTTTTCTCACTTCACGACCGCGTTCGCAGCCAATCTGCTAAGCCCCTCGCGCGGACTTTTCGTCTTCGTGCCCGAGCTGATGTTCGTCGTTTTTCTCCTCGATCGCTATTGGACGCGCCTGCCTCATCGCCGCCTCGCCGTGCTCGCGCTCGCGATAAGCTTCGCCCACCTGCTGATCATCTGCGGCGACGAGAAATGGTGGGGCGGATGGTCCTTCGGTCCGCGCCTCTTAACCGATCTCGTCCCCTGGTTCGTGCTGCTCGCGATCCTCTCTCTGCGTGCCTTTCGCGACGATCTCCTGCAGCGGGAAATCGCCGACTCCTCCGGCCGCAAGCGCTTCAGCCGAAGCGATCAGGCGAAGATCGCGCTTGGATTCTTCCTCCTCGCAATCGGCATCGCGATCAACTCGCGCGGCGCGATGTCGTGGAAGACCGGCCAATGGAACGCCTCGCCGCACATCGACGCTTACCCCGGGCGCGTTTTTGACTGGCGCGAGCCGCAATTCCTCGCCGGCTTAGTCCCGCATCGGCGATGATCCCGCCCCGGTCGATTTCATTTATGGCAGCCGACGTTCGGGACCAAGAATGTTGCGATGGATAAACTGACGCAACCCGCGTTCATCGACTTTCATGACGCGGTGATTTCGAGCGTTAAACTCCATGGCGATTCTTCCGCGACCATTAGCTTCGAAAACCTGAACTGCTTTTACGCGGTCGGACCAGACGAGTACGAAGTCTGGGCTTGCGCTGCGGACATTAGTTGTTACGGACTGCGAGCCCTCGAGTTGAAGGGGAGGCTGGATTCGAGTGTTTGGGTGTCGCATGGGTCGATGCTGGACGCCCAGCAAAGCGAAGTTCTCGCCCTCTCAACGGAGGAATCGCAAATAAGTTCGCTGAGCCTGACTCTACTATCCGGTACGGAGATCCGATTATCGGTGGGCTCGGCCAGACTCGAGACCCTCAAACGATTGGAACAGCTTGAAAAGTGGACCGGCCCTCTTCGATAGGAGGCTCGCTGGCCTCGTCCCGCATCGGCGATGATCCCGCCCCGGTCGCGCTTGCCCTTGCCCGTATGCCACTATACTGATTCGTCAAGGCGAAGCGTCTCGTGATCCTTATTCTCGATTTCGGCAGCCAGTACACTCAGCTCATAGCTCGCCGCCTGCGCGAGGCGCGGGTCTACTGTGAGATCCATCCGTTCGACTTCCCGCTGGAAAAAATCCGCGCGCTGAATCCGCGCGGCCTGATTCTGTCCGGCGGTCCCGCGAGCCTCTACGAGAACGAAGCCCCCGATATCGCCGACGAGGTGCTGCGGCTCGGATGCCCGGTGCTGGGTATCTGCTACGGGATGTACGTGATCGCGCAGCACATGGGCGCGCACAGCGCCGGCGCCCGCGCCCGCGAGTACGGCCCCGCTACTTTGATAATCGATCAGCCCGCCGAGCTCTTCGACGGTCTCGATCAGCGCGAGCAGCTCGTATGGATGAGCCACGGCGATCGCGTCGAGAGCGTGCCCGCCACGCTCAGCGCAATCGCGCGCAGCGCCAATTCGCCCTATGCCGCGATTCGGAGCCTCGACGGCAAACTCTACGGCATCCAGTTCCATCCCGAGGTCACCCACACCCCCTGCGGCGTGCAGGTCCTGCGCAATTTCGCCTATCGCATATGCGGCGAGCAGGGCGACTGGAACATGACCGATTTCGTCCGCACCAAGGTCGACGAAATCCGCGCGCGCGTCGGCCGCGACGATCATGTCCTGATGGCGCTCTCGGGCGGCGTCGATTCGGCAGTCGCCGCCGCGCTGATTGCTCAGGCGATCGGCAATCGGCTGAAATGCGTGTTCGTCGATAACGCTCTGCTGCGCGCCGGCGAGCGCTCGCGCGTCGAAAACGTTTTCGCGCGCCGCCAGGGAATCGATCTGACCACCGTCGACGCTTCGGATCTTTTCCTCGACCGCCTCAAAGGCGTGCTCGATCCCGAGCAGAAGCGTCGCATCATCGGCCACACCTTCATCGAAGTCTTCGAGCATCAGGCCCGCGCGCTCGGCGACGCGCGTTTTCTCGGTCAAGGCACGCTTTATCCCGACGTCATCGAGTCGGTATCGTTCAAGGGGCCGTCCGCGACCATCAAGAGCCATCACAACGTTGGCGGATTACCCGAGCAGATGCGCCTCGAACTGATCGAGCCGCTGCGCGAGCTGTTCAAGGACGAGGTGCGCGAGGTCGGCCGCGAGCTCGGTCTGCCCGCCGAAATCGTCGAGCGCGAGCCGTTTCCCGGCCCTGGGCTCGCCGTGCGCATCGTCGGCGAAGTCACCCGCGACGCCCTCGAGCTGCTGCGCAAAGCCGACCAGATCGTGGTCGAGGAAATCCGCCGAAGCGGCCTCTCCACGCGCCTGTGGCAGGCCTTCGCCGTGCTCCTGCCGCTAAAGACCGTCGGCGTGATGGGCGACGGCCGCAGCTACGAAAGCGTGATCGCGATTCGCGCCGTCGAATCGTTCGACGGCATGACCGCCGATTGGGCCCGGCTCGATCCCGAGCTGGTCGCGCTGATTTCCAGCCGCATCACCAACGAGGTCAAAGGCGTCAACCGCGTGGTCTACGACGTCACCTCGAAGCCGCCCGCCACCATCGAGTGGGAGTGAGCTCCATGTTCATTCGTTCAGCGATTTCGTCCCGCTGACGAACGGACTGTTCCGAACATAAAATCGTAGCAGCCGATGCGCCTCCCGCGTAATGCCGATCCTGACGCTCTGTCCGATTTTACCGGGTTCCTGGTCGTCGCATCCGAGGTATAGCGGCCCTTCTCCGCAAAGATCGGTCCCATCTAGCCGGCGATCGATCCGTAACGCCGCGGTGAGCTTTCCCGGCCCTCGAGCCAGGTCGCGCAAACGCTCGACACCACGATTTTCGCGCATGATCGCGATACCTTCGAGCGGCTCGAGCGCCCTGATCAGCACCCCGGCTCCGATCTCGGGCGCCTCGCTCGAGACATTCAGCATGTATGAGATCCCATACGCCAGGTAAACGTAGGCGTGCCCCCGCTCGAGAAACAGCGCACGATTGCGCGGCGTCATTCCCCGATACGCATGCCCTGCGGCATCGCCCACGACGTACGCTTCGGTCTCAACGATACGACCGCTGACCACGCCTTCGGGTATCTCACGCACCAGTATTTTCCCGATCAGATAGCGGGCGAGCGAGACCGTATCAGTCGGTAGCTCCGCGCGCGCGAGCGGGCGGCAGAGGTAATTTTTATGATGACCGGGTTTCAGGAAATCCGCTCGACCCATTGCGCGCGCGAAGGCCCCGGCTCGAACGCGTCGCCGAAATACTGGGTCTCCCGCGCCACCTTCCCGTCGACGAACTCCATGATGCTCACGGTGTAGGACGGCCGCCCGTCGTAGCTGAGCACGAACTCAGTGATCCACAAGTCGCCCGCGCCGATTATCCGCCGCACGGTGAAACGCTTCTGATTCGGTTGCGCCGCGCGAGACAACAGGATGTTACGCCGGCCACGGAGGCGCTCGCCCGATTGCGGATATTCGAGCACCGCGTCCTCTCGATAAATGTCGTGTTCCGTCTCGAACTCGTTAGCATCCGAGGCCGCCCAATGGCGATCCAGCGCCGCTCGAATCTCTCGCTCTTCCATGTCAAATCTCCTCGATTATGCCCGACTCATCTCAAAGCCCGAATCTCTAAAGATCGAGCACGATATCGTCCTTGGGTTGAGAGCAGCAGATCAGCACGTTGCCATCGGCTGGCGGCTCGACCGGTTGCAGCTGATAGCTGACGGCGCCGGCCAGAAGGGCCGTCTCGCAGTTGTGGCAGACTCCCGTGCGGCATGACCATCGCACCGGCACATCGCATGCCTCGGCAAGTTCGAGCAGGCTGTGGAACGGCGCACCCCATCGGACGTTGAGCCCGACGCGCGCGAAGGACACCAGCGGTCCCGAGCCAACCGGCCCTGGCGGCAGATGGGGCGGCTTCTGTGGGCTCGCGGCGACACCGGGCGTGAAGGACGGTCCCGCCCCGAACATTTCGGTATGAATGCGATCGCGCGACACCCCCAAGCCCGCGAGTCCGGCCGACAAGTCAGCCATAAAAACCGCCGGGCCACACATGTAGAAATCGGCATCGCGCGGCACACCCAATTCGACCAGCACGGCAGCGCCGAGATGGCCGCGAGCGTCATAATCGACGCCAATCCGATCTCCAGGACCCGGCGCGCTATAGCAGACGTGACTATGAGCGCCAGCTAACTCCTTGAGTGCCGCCCGCACCTCTTCGGCAAACGGATGCTCCCCGCGATCCCGTGCGCCATGCAGCCACCAGACCTGCCTCGACGACCTTCCCGCGGCCAGCGCATGCAGCATCGCAAGCACAGGTGTCACGCCGATACCGGCGCTCAGAAAAACCACTGACCCGTCGCCCGGATGCAACGTGAAGCCGCCGCGCGGCGCCGCCAGCTCGATAATGTCGCCGGGTCGGACCTCGTCAGCGATATACGCTCCAGCCACACCGCCCACGTTGCGTTTGACGCTGATACGGTAGTGAGCCTCGCTCGGCTCGCCCGAGAGCGAATAGCTGCGCAGCAGAGGAGATGCGCCCGCTGTCGGCCGCAGACGCAACACAACGAACTGCCCCGGCAGTCCAGCCGGCAGAGATCGTCCGTCCGCGGGCTCGAGCTGAAGCGACGTCACGCTGATGCTTTCACGCGTCTTGCCAGTTACCCGCAGCGGCCGAAATCCCGCCCACGCCGGCTTTGCGCTACCCGCCCCGATAAGCCCGGCATTGCCGCTCTTCGCGCCCGGACTCCGCGCCTGTTCCAGCAGCGCTTTGAACGATTCGTGCCAGCCGCTGCTCAACGATGGAATGCGCAACGCTCGCTCGAGCCGGTCTGCCGGATGACCGGGCTTGTACAAAAGCGCATCCACCTCGGCGATCGTCATGCCCTCGGCTCCTTGCACCACCCGCACGATCTCGTCGCCCGCTCCGACTTCGCCCTCCTCAACCACACGAAAATAGAAACCGGGCCTGCCGTGCGAGACCAGCAACGCGGCCATTCGCGGCTCATTCGTCCGGATGCCGACCCGGAAGCAGGTAACACGCGGCTGAGTCACCTCGAACAACGCGCTCCCGACCCGGTAGCGATCGCCGATGCAGACCTGGTCGTCGGCTAGGCCCTCGACCGTGAAGTTCTCGCCGAATGCTCCGTATGTGAAGTCGCTTCGTCCGAGTTGTTTTTCCCAGTAGCGATACGATTCGATCTGATACACGAAGACAGCGCGATGTTCGCCGCCATGCCCGGCCAGATCACCCTGACCGTCGCCATCGATATTGAGCCGCCGCACCATGCGCCGGCCCTGCACCGGCTCCTTCCATACCGCGGTGTGGACCGTCCGTCCCTGCCAGCTGACGTCGCGGGGAAGTCCCACGTTCAAGGACAGCAGGCGCGCCATCACGCCACCCCTTCGTCTTGATCGATCAGAACGACGGCGGCGTCGGATTTGCGAATACCCATGTCCCTGATCCTTTTGAAATCAAGAGCACAAATTTCCGGCCTGTCGAGGATACGGTACTTGACGATACGATGAATTTACCATTCTAGATCAATACGTTACCATTGCTCCGAACAACAGGTGGGGGATAGCGGTATGTGGGGTTCGCGCAATTTGGGAATAGCGAGATGATAGTACGCAGTCGCTACGCGCCGAGCCCCACCGGCTCGCTTCACATCGGCAACGTCCGCTCCGGCCTGTTCGCCTACCTGTTCGCACGCCATCACGGTGGCGTCTTCATCCTGCGCGTCGACGACACCGACCAGGAGCGTTCGACCAAGGAGTCGCTCGAGGAAATTATCGCGAGCCTCAAGTGGCTTGGCCTGGATTGGGACCACGGGCCGCCCGATCCCGCTTACTTCCAGTCCAATCGCTTCGACCGCTATCGCGAGAGTGCGATTCGCCTTCTGCGCGAAGGCAAAGCCTATCCCTGTTACTGCAGCGCCGAGGAACTCGAGGCCAGGCGCCGGCAAGCCGAGCGCGAAAAGCGCAAGCCCGGCTACGACGGCACCTGCCGCGACAAGCCATACGCTTCCGACCTCCAGCTTCCCGACAAGCGTGCCGGCCGCAATTACACCATCCGCTTTCGCTCGCCGCACGAAGGCGAAACCGTGGTCGACGATCTGGTCAAGGGCCGTGCGGTTTTCTTGAACAGCGAGCTCGACGATCTCGTAATCGTCCGCTCCGACGGCGTGCCCACCTACAACTTCGCCACCGTCATCGACGACGCCGATTTCGAAATCACCCACGTCGTTCGCGGCGACGATCATCTGCCCAACACCCCGCGCCAGATGCAGATCTTCTACGCGCTCGGCCTCACGCCGCCGGCCTACGCTCATCTGCCGATGGTGATGGGGCCCGACGGCAAGCCGCTCTCCAAGCGCCACGGCGTCACTTCGGTCTTCGCCTATCGCGACGCCGGTTTTTTTCCCGAGACCCTGGTCAACTATCTCGCGCGTCTGGGATGGTCCTACGGCGACCAGGAGATTTTCTCCAGGCAGGAGCTTATCGACCACTTCGATTTCTCCGGCTGCGGCAAATCGCCCGGCATCTTCAACTCCGAGAAGATGCTGTGGCTGAATTTCCATTACCTGAAACAGCGCACTCCGGCCGAGCTCGCGCGCGAGGTGACGCCCTTTATCGAGCGCCGCGGTTACAAGATTCCCGGCGATCAGGCCTGGCTCGAAAAGATGGTCGCGACCTTGCGCGAGCGCGCCAAGACCCTGGTCGAACTGGTCGACTTCGCGCATTTTTATCTGAGCGACGACATCCAGCTTGATCAGAAGGCGGCGGCCAAATTCCTCAAGCCCGACATCGCCCAGCCGCTCGAATTACTCGCCGCCGAACTGGATTCGCTCGGCGCCGATTTCAACGACGCAACCATTCAGGCCGCCTTCGAGCGCGTGCTGGCGAAGTCCAATCTGAAGCTCGGCCAACTCGCCCAGCCGGTGCGAGTAGCGCTGACCGGCGGCACCGTGAGCCCGGGAATCTATGAAGTGATCGCGGTGCTCGGCAGGGAGCGAACCGTTAACCGCCTCAAGCACGCGCTCTCCGCGATTGCCAACTCCGCTCACTAGTCGAAACCGCTCCGGATTCACAAATCGTCTTTCGCGCCGCTCGGGAAAATGATTTTTTCCCGACGCATTCTCGTCTCAACATCGGGGCATTGACTAAGACAATGAGGCAATTCGGCCGGCAACCCTGGTGAGACGAATCCGCTACAAGCTGGCACTGAAATATATTCGATCGGCTAATTCGCTCGGCACCGCCCGATTAGTGTTTCAATTTAAGACATCACCAACATGGCATAGCTTGTGCTCGAAAGTGCTCGCATGTTTCTGAGCGCGGAGGCCCAATAATCGGACCATTGCCAGGCGAATG
Source organism: Binataceae bacterium (SeqCode) (assembly GCA_035506935.1). Taxonomy (GTDB): domain Bacteria; phylum Desulfobacterota; class Binatia; order Binatales; family Binataceae; genus DATJOQ01. Next base: position 18,634 of record DATJOQ010000336.1, read on the forward strand.
CTCCGCAGCGAACACGTGAAGATCTCACCAGCTATTCTCACCGCCGCCAGCCGCGGGCCCGCGGCCGCTGACAAGATTAGCGGCTCCGCGCTCGACACCGAGCACACCGAAGCCCAGCTCCATGTGCGCCGCGGGCTGCTCGCGTTGTTCGCCCTCCAGTTTCTCTACCTGGCTGCCGACCTCGGCACTCGCTCCGGCCACGCTCTGCAGCTGCTCGGCTTCGGCGTCGCCAACCTGATGCTGCTGGCGCTGGCCTTCGCCTACACCTTCACCGCCGGCTTTGGGCGCGGATGGCGATGGGTCACTCTGGCGTCCTGCCTCGCCCTTCTCACCACCGGCGCGCTCAGCAGCATGGTCACGCGCGACGGCGGATGGAATATCTTCATCGTCATTTTGTTTTCGCTCGGATGCAGCGTCTGGATTCCGTGGGGCCCGCGATGGCAAGGACTGCTGAACTTCTTTTGCCTCGCATCTCTGATAATCGCCTCCGGCTACGGCGCCAACGACGACCCCCTGGTCTGGTATCAGTGGATCGTCTTGCTGGGCGCCTTGATGCTCTCGCCGATCGCCGCCTGGTATCTCGATCTCTACCGCCGCCACACTCGCGGCATCGAGGCCCGCACCCGCGCGATCATCGACGGCGCCTTCGACGGCATCATCACGATGGACGTCGACGGGATCGTCACCGGATGGAATCGCAAGGCCGAAAGCGTCTTCGGATGGTCGCGCGACGAGGTCGTCGGACGCCATTTTCTCGAACTCGCCATCTCCAAAGAGGACTGCGCCTTTCTCGCCGATAGCTTGAGAGATTCTGCCAGCTCCGAGCGCTTGCTTCCGCTCGACCAGGTGCTCGAGCTCACCGCGGTCCATCGTGAGGGACGGCGCTTCCCGCTCGAGCTCGCCTTCTCCGAAGTCCATTCCGAGGGCCGCAGCTTCTTCGTCGCCTTCGCCCGCGACATCACCGAGCGCAAATGGGCCGAGGAGCAACGCGCGCTGCTGGCTTCGATCGTGGAATCAGCCGAAGACGCCATCTTCAGCGTCACCCTCGAAGGCGTCATCAATAGTTGGAATCCCGGCGCGGAGAAGCTTTACCACTACGCCACCGACGAGATTATCGGCCGTCCCTCTAGCATCCTGGTCCCCGCCAGCATGCTCGCCCAGGGCCGCGAGTTGATGGAACGGCTGGCGCGCGATGAACGCGTCCAATTCGTCGAAACCCGGCGCAAGCGCAAGGACGGCAGCCTGGTCGACGTTTCTCTGACCGCCTCTCCCATCTACAACGACTCGGGAAGACTCGCCGGCGTCGCCGTCATCACCCGCAACATCTCCGAGCAAAAGCGGGTCGAGCGCGAATTGCGCGAGAGCGAGGAGAAGTTCCGCAAAATCTTCGCCGCCAGCACCGAAGTGATAACCATCAATTCCCTGGCCGACGGCAAATACGTCGATATCAATCCGCAGTTCGAAAAAATCATGGGTTACTCGCGCGATGAAATTATCGGCCGAACACCGCGCGAGATGGGCGTATGGGCCAGCGACGTCGACCTCGCCAAAATAGTAAAAACCCTCGAATCCCAGGGATACGTTCGCGATTACGAAGCCGACTTCATTACCAAGGGCGGCCGGCTGCGTTCGGGATTATTCTCCGGCGTGCTGATTAAGTTCGCCGACCAGCTCTGCGTGCTTTCATTTTGCCGCGATATTACCGAGCGCAAACAGGCCGAATTGGAACTGCGCGAGAGCGAGGAGACCTTCAGACGCATCTTCGACGCCAGCACCGATATCATCACCCTCAACACCTTTCCCGAGGGCGCCTACGTCGCCGTCAATGAAGAGTTCTGCAAACTCACCGGCTACGAGCGCGAAGAGGTAATCGGCAGAACCACCAGGGATCTGCAGGTCTGGGCCAACAAGGACCAGGCCAGATCTTCGCTCGAGGAACTCGACGCCAACGGTATCGTCCGCAATCACGAGATCGATTTCAGGACCAAAAACGGAACCACCGTCGCCTGCCTGTTCTCCGCGGTGGTGATGAATTTCCACGGTCAGCGATGCGTGCTCTCGTTCGTGCGCGACATCCGGGAGCTCGTGCGCGCCGAGCAGACCCGCTCATTGCTCGCCGCGATCGTGCAATCCAACGACGATTCCATCCTTAGCGGCGATTTGAACTGGAATATCACCAGCTTCAACTCGAGCGCGGAAAAACTCTACGGTTACTCCGCCGACGAGATCCTGGGCCATAGGCTCGACGTTCTCATCCCTCCGGACCGCCTCGACGAAATCCGAAAGTTCCGCGCGAGCCTCGCTACCCATAGCGGCGTCCAACACTTCGAGAGCCAGCGCCGCCGCAAAGACGGCAGCCTGTTCGACGCCTCGATTACCATGTCGCCAATTTACAACCAGGCCGGTGCGGTGGTCGGCGTTTCCGCGATTACCAAGGACATCACCGAGCGCAAACGCATCGAGCGCGAACTGCGCGAGCGCGAAGAGACTTTCAGGAAAGTGTTCGACGCGAGTCTCGATTCAATCTCGATCAACGCCGTCAGCGACGGCGCCTACCTCGCCGTCAACGAAAACTTCATCAAGTACACCGGCTATACCCGCGACGAGGTGCTCGGCCGCACGCCGCGCGAGCTCAAGGTCTGGGCCAAGGTCGAGGATCTGAAGCGCGCGGTCACGGAGCTGAAAACCAGGGGCCTCGCCTACAATCTCGAAGCCGAGTTTGTCGCCAAAAGCGGCCTCCATTGGCCCGCGCTGTTCTCCGCCGTCGTGATTAACATCAACGACCAGCCCTGCGTGCTCTCCTTCTCGCGCGACATCACCGAGCGCAAGCGCGCCGAGCTTGACCTGATCGAGGCGCGCGAGCAGGCGCTCGCGGCGTCCCAGGCCAAGTCCGAGTTCCTTGCCACGATGAGCCACGAGATCCGCACTCCGATGAACGCGATCATCGGCATGGCCGAGCTGCTATCCGAGAGCTCGCTCACTTCCGAACAGCGCGGCTACGTGCGTATCGCCAGGAGCGCCGGCAACGCGCTGCTGAGCCTGATCGACAACATCCTCGACTTGTCGAAAATCGAAGGCGGCCACCTTAAGCTCGAAGAGATCGATTTCGACCTCGAGGAACTGGTCGAAGACACGGTCGAAAGTTTTGCCCTGCGCGCTCACGGAAAAGGTCTCGAGCTGCTCTACCAAATCGCGCCTGCCGCGCAATGCGGCTTCAAGGGCGATCCCACGCGCCTGCGCCAGGTGCTCGGCAATCTGATCGCCAACGCCGTCAAATTCACCGCGCAGGGCGAATTGATGATCGGCGTCGAAAAAGATCCGCGCACCAACGGCACCGGCGGATTGCGCTTCTCCGTCCGCGATACCGGCATCGGCATCCCCGCCGCCAAGGTCCAGACCGTGTTCGAAAGCTTTACCCAGATCGATAGCTCCATCACCCGCCGCTATGGTGGCAGCGGGCTCGGCTTGACCATCTGCCGGCGTTTGGTCGAAGCGATGGGCGGTCGCATCTGGCTCGAAAGCGAGCCCGGCAAGGGCACGACCTTTTATTTCACGCTCAATCTCAAGCCGGCCTCTCGCAGCCACGCCGAAACTTCCGATCTGAAGATCGATCTGCGCGAAGTGGCGATCCTCGTTGCCGACGATAACGCCTCACAGCGCCGAATTCTCCGCGAGTTGCTCGAAACACGCGGCGCGATTGTCACTGAAGTTGATAATTACCAGGCCGCTCTCGACGAGCTGAATCGCGCCCGCAATGCCGGCGCCGCTTACCGCCTGATGCTGCTCGACGGTGGAATCGCCAGTGCTCACAACCTCGACTTCGCGGTAAGCAACGGCAACGGCGGCAGGCTGGTCGATGCCGTGATCCTCACCCTCAAAGCCTCGAATCTCAATCGCGAATTGGAGAAAGCCCGTCAATCCGGTGTCGAGCTCTATTTGGTAAAGCCGATCGCGCGTCGCGACCTGTTGCGCGCGATCGAAGCGGCCCTCGCCGAGCACAAGCCGCAGTTCGAGCAAGCTCCGCCGCCGGACGCCGGCGCTGGCTCTACCGACCTGCGCAAGCTGCATATCCTGCTCGCCGAGGATTCCGAAGATAATCGCGTGCTGGTCGAGGCCTATTTGAAAAGTACTCCATATCAATTGGAGAGCGCCGAGAACGGCGAGATCGCCTTCACCAAGTTCACCAGCGGCAAGTACGATCTGGTCCTGATGGACATGCAGATGCCGGTGATGGATGGCTATACCGCGGTCAAAGCGATCCGCGAATTTGAACGCGCGCAATCACTGGCCCGCACCCCGATCGTCGCGTTGACCGCTTATGCGCTCAAGGAAGAAGTTACCAAGAGCCTCGACGCCGGTTGCGACGCCCACCTGACCAAGCCAATCAAGAAGCGCACCCTGCTCGACGCCATCCAGGAAGCCACTCGCTCCCGTCCCGATAGCCCCGCGCGCAATGGCGGCAAGCTGATCGTGGAAATCGACCCCGATCTGGCCCCGCTCTTGCCCCGATTCCTCCAACGTAAGCGGGATGATATCCTTCTCCTCCGCGACCATCTGGAGCAGCAAGACTACGAGACGGTTCGTGTCTTAGGCCACAATATCAAGGGGGAAGGCGGGGGCTACGGTTTGGACGCGCTCACCACGATCGGCGGTTCCATCGAGGAAGCCGCCAAGATCAAGGATCCGGAACAGTTACGCTCCCTGGTCGATGCCTTGGCGACCTATCTCAATCAGGTTGAAGTGGTCTATGGCTAGCTGTGCGGGGACCGTCATATAGAGTTGAGCAGGAGTTGGGGTCGCGGAGGTGTGCCGACTCGATGGCCATACGTGTTTTGATTGCAGATGATTCGATCTCCATTCGTGAGCTCTTGCGCTGGCAATTCGAGCGCCTGGGTTACGAGGTGGTGGGCGAAGCCGAAAACGCGAGCAAGTTGGTGTCTCTGTTCAGGACCCTTCGGCCCGACGTTATTACCCTTGACTTGGTTATGCCCAATGAAGAGGAGATGGACGCGCTCACCGCGTTCAGAACCATCAAAAAAGAGGACCCCCGAGTGCCAATCCTGGTGCTCAGCGCCGTTCCTTTCAACAAAACCCGTGAGCTCTTCATGGAGGAAGGCGCCTTCGATTACGTCGTCAAACCCTTCGGCAGAAACCTCAAAGATGCTCTACGTAAGCTGGAACGCGCTTTTCCTGAACTCAAGCCGCAGGGCCTCTTGGGCCGGGTTCGCAAATCTCATTGAACGGCCCCCAACGTCATAATCCGTTCGCCTCGCTCTGAACTCCGCGCAATCCTGTCTTCATGAACTCCATCATCCAAAGCTGGTTCGATTTTACGCACGACAGCAAGCTGCTCGACGCCTGGTTCAATCTATCTGACGGCAACAAACTCACGGTCTTAGCGGTTTTGGCGGGATGTATGGTCTACAGGACCACCAGGGCCGAGGGCCTTATGATGGTTCCCGTGCTGGGCGGCGCTTTCGCCGCGATGGCCTATGCGATCGTGCTCGCCCTGCGCATGCTCTAGCGAGCAGTTCGAGCATTACGGATCGTGAGCGAGACCAGAATTACGCCAGCACCCGCAATCCTGATGCTCTTCCAACTGTGGCAAATCAAAACTAAGATCCAGGCCAACCGCGCGCGCACGGACTTGGACGCAGATTAAAAATTATCGCTTTTTGCTTCTTTTCCCGACGCGCTTTTTTCGCCCATCGGTCTTCACCGATGCGCCCCCGTCCTTCTGGCCCTCGTCCATCCCGCGCCTTCCGATCGCGCTCATCGCTTTCAACGATTCCCCCGCGAGCTTCTGAAACGCCATCGCCAGGTTTCTGGCCGAGTCCGCAAACGCCTTCTGCTGCGTTCCGATCGCTTCGAGCGCGGCCTCGCGGAATTGATTACTCAACTGCGCCATCGGCATCTCGCTCAAGCCTTGCTTGAGCGCGGGCGCCGCCCGCCGCATCGCCTCTCGTTGCGCATCGAACGCCTGCTCCAATCCTTTGCGCAAGCGCTCGCTCGAATCTCGGAAGCTGCTCGTCAATCGCCGATTGAATTCTTCAAGGCTCGGCGACATCTTGAGCGTTTTTTCGATCGTCTGGCGCTGCGCTTCGAGTCCCTTCTCGAAATGCTGATTGAAGCGCATGCTCGCTTCGCGAAATGCTTTCGTTAGATTCTGGCTGAATTGGTCGAAGGCGTTGATACTCTTCTTGGCCATATTTCCTCCTTGATCGCCGGTATGCGGTGAACCCACAAACTCCGTGCAGGTTCCAGAATCTCGACCGGCTGCGAACGAATCGAATCAGGCGGACACGATCCCGTAAGCCCAACTGAATCTAAACTCGCGCAAGCGTGGCATCGCGTCAAGCAAGCGCTCTCGACCGAGCGTGCTTACTCGCGGCAAAAGTTCTAAGATTCGACCCATGAAACAGTCATCGCCCGAAAATTCAACCGCGCCGGAGCCCGCGATTCCCGCCGTCCCGCTCACCACCGAGGGATTCGCCGTGCTTCATCAGATGTTCCGCGTGGCGCGCTCACCTCTGAGGGCGCTGGGCTCATCCGAACGTCAGCGAATCGTATCGCAGGCCGTCGCGATGCTCGAGCAGATGGCGCGGCGCGAGGACGGCGAGAGCGCGATTTTCTCCCAGCTCGGGCACAAAGGCGATCTCATGGTGCTCCACTTTCGGCGCACCTTCGACGAACTCAATCGCGCCGAAGTGGCCCTCGCCAATCTCGAGCTTAGCGACTATCTCGAACCAACGACGTCCTACCTTTCGGTTATCGAGCTCGGCGTCTACGAAGCCTCTGTCGCGTTCTATCGCGATCTGCTCGCCAAAGGCATGAAGCCTCATTCCGACGAATGGACCGCCGCGGTCGCCGCCGAGCTCGATCGCCAGCGCGCCAAGATGGCCACGCGACTCTATCCCAAGATCCCGCGCGCCCGTTATCTGTGCTTCTACCCGATGGACAAGAAGCGCGAGGGCGCCGACAACTGGTACCGCCTGCCGATCGAGCATCGGCGCGACCTGATGCGTGAGCATGGGATGGTCGGCCGCCGCTACGCCGGCGAAGTCACCCAGATTATCTCGGGCTCGATCGGCTTCGACGACTGGGAATGGGGCGTCGATCTGTTCGCCGAAGATCCACTGGTTTTCAAGAAGCTGGTCTACGAGATGCGCTTCGACGAGGCCAGCGCCGGCTACGGCAAATTCGGTGCTTTCTATTTTGCGATTCGGCTGGAACCTTCTGACCTCGGTCAGAATTTGATCGGTTAGAGCGCCGATCTTCGTCAATACCTGGGCGGCTCGCTCTCGCCGCCAACCACTGGATAGGTGCTCTGGAGATGCCTCATACTTTGCAGGGACTCACGGTAATCGACCTGACGCAAAACGTCGCCGGCCCGTATTGCACGCAGCTGCTCGGCGATTTCGGCGCCACTGTTTTCAAAATCGAGCGCCCCAATACCGGCGACGACGCCCGTAGCTGGGCTCCCCTCACCGGCCACAACGAATCCACCACCTTTCTCGCGCTCAATCGTAACAAGAAAAGCATCTGCGTCGATCTCGACCATGCGATGGGCCAGGAAGTGGTGCGCAAGATGGTCGCCAAAGCCGACGTCTTCGTTCATTCGATGCGTCCCGACAGCGTCGATTCACGCGGTTTCAGCTACCATCATCTGTCCGCCGAAAATCCCGGATTGATCTACTGCTCGATCAGCGCCTTCGGCGAGGTCGGACCGCTCAAAAATCTCCCCGGCTACGATCCGCTGATTCAGGCCTACACCGGAATCATGAGCGTCACCGGCCATCCCGGACAGCCGCCCGTGCGCGCCGGCGTCTCGATCGTCGATATGGCGACCGGCATGTGGGCCTTTATCGGAACCATGGCTGCGGTGCTTGAGCGCAGCCGCACAGGGCAGGGCGCTCGCGTGACCGCCAGCCTGCTCGAAACCGGCGTCGGATGGATGGCGCTGCTGTTGTCGAACTACCTCACCACCGGCAACGTTCCGCAACCGGTCGGCTCCGGCTCTCCCATGATCGCGCCCTACGAAGCCTTCCAGACCGCGGACAGTTGGATGCTGATTGCGGCGGGCAACGAACGCCTGTTCGCCAATCTCTGCCAGGTTCTGAAGCTGCCGGAGCTGACCAGCGATCCGCGCTTCGCCGTCAACAAGCAGCGCGTCACCAATCGCGTCGAGCTGCATCGCATCATCGAAGAGGTCACCAAAAAGCGCCCCTCGGAAGATTGGGTAAAGCTGATGCAGAAAGCCGGCGTCCCCTGCAGCGCAATCAACAGCGTCGACAAGCTGCGCGACGACGCCCAGGTAACCGCGCTCGATATGATCAAATCACCGCCGAACTTCGCCGCGCCGGATTTCAAAATCGTCGACGTTCCGGTTTCCGTGAACGGCCAAAGAGCGGCGCTCGAGTCCAAACCGCCCGCGCTCGGCGACCACACCGACGAGCTGCTGCGATGGGCCGGCTTCTTTGACGAGGAAATAGCCTCGCTGAGGCACCAGCGCGCGGTGAGCTGATGGTTAGATTATTCAAGGAGCCGATGCGATGAGATTGCACTCGCACAGTGAATACGCTGATAAACTAATCTCGCGCCGCAAGATCCTCGCCGCGATGATCGCGCTCCCGGCCGTGCTGTCGCTGGGCTTCGAATTTTCGGCGCGCGCCGACGATCCCAACGCGGGGCCGAACGTCCCCGGCCGCCAGCCGATACGTGTACGATTGGTCGAATTCGACGACTCAGGAAAAAGGAAGGGAACTGTGATGGCTGATAAAGTCGTAAAAACCGACGCCGAATGGAAAAAAATGCTGACCCCCGAGGAGTACGAAGTCACCCGCCAGAAGGGCACCGAGCGTCCGTTCACCGGCAAGTACGCCGAATCGCACGACAAGGGTGTCTACCGATGCGTCTGTTGCGGCAACGCGCTTTTCAGCTCCGATACCAAGTACGACTCCGGCACCGGATGGCCCAGTTTCTGGCAGCCGATCGCGCCGGAAAACGTCGAGACCGAAACCGACAATTCATATTTCATGACGCGCACCGAGGTGATGTGCTCCAAGTGCGACGCCCATCTCGGCCACGTCTTCAACGACGGCCCGCAACCAACCGGCCTCCGCTATTGCATGAACTCCGCCGCCCTCAACCTGGTCAAAAAGGACGCCAAAGAAGAAAAGGAAGGCTAGGTTTTTCCGCACCGCCACTTTGTTATTCTGGGCGTAGGCTTTGCGCAGCGAAGAATCGCCGCGAAGCGATTCGCTACTTTTCCTGTCATTTCGAGCGGAGTCTGCGAAGCGAGAAATCCCGGATCCGCTTGTCGAATGGGAGTAGCCGCAACTTTCCCGCGATGACTTTCCAATCCCCTCTGCCGCATTCCCCGCGGGAGAGGGTGAGGGTGAGGGCCCCGACCGATCCACGCGGAGCGATTCGCTGATCTCCCGCCGCCCCTCGCTTGTTACACCCCCCCCACTCAATCACAATTAAATCCTCGAGGTCCGATCACCATGAGCGAGCCGGCCGCCGACGTTTACTTCAACCCATGGGACGAAGCCTTCCGCGCCAATCCCTACCCGCACTATCGCAAACTGCACGACGGCCCGCCGCGCATCCTCAAGACCTTCATGTCGATGGCCCTCGTGGCGCGCTACGCCGACGTCACCCGCGCGCTCCGCGATTGGGAGCGCTTTTCCAGCGTTCCCTATCGAACCCCGCTGATCGAGGAGCGCGTCAAGGTCTTCGGCGATACCCCGCGCGTGCTGTTCTCCGATCCGCCCGTTCATACCCGCCTGCGCCGCCTGGTCTCGCCCGCCTTCACCCCGCGACGCATCCGCGCGCTCGAGCCGCTGATTCGCGAGACCACCGATCGATTACTCGATAAGGTCGCGGCTAAGGGCGACTTCGAGGTAATGGCCGATCTTGCCAATCCTCTGCCGGTGACAGTGATCGCGCACGTGCTCGGCGTCGATACCGCCCACTACGAAAGTTTCAAGCGATGGTCCAACGCGGTTATCGAGGCCGATAACACGCTTCCCGGGATGAAGCTCCCCGATTCGGTGGGCGAGGCGTTCGCCGTCCTGCGCTCCTATTTCAGCGAGGAGATCGAAAAACGCCGGCGCAAGCCCGGCGACGATCTGATAAGCGTCCTGGTCACCGCGCACGAGGAAGCGGAAGCGCTCAGCGCCGACGAGCTGCTGACCTTCGTCGTTCTGCTTCTGCTCGCCGGTAACGAAACCACCACCAATCTGATCGGCAACGGCATGCTCGCGCTCGGCCGCAACCCGGATCAGCTCGCGCTCCTGCGGAAAGAGCCCTCCCTGATGCCGCGCGCGATCGAAGAGATGCTGCGATACGACAGCCCGGTGCAGTCGACCGTGCGTTATCCCAAACAGGACGTCGAACTCGGCGGCGTTACGATTCCCGCGCAGACGCTGGTTTTCGTGATCGTCGCGGCCGCAAATCGCGATCCCGCCCAATTCAAGGATCCTGATACCTTCGACCTCACGCGCGATCCCAACTATCACGTCTCCTTCGGCGAGGGCATCCATTATTGCCTGGGCGCGCCGCTCGCCCGCCTCGAAGGTACCATCGCGATCAGCCGCATCCTCGAGCGCTTCCCCCATCTGCGCCTCACCGAACCTTACATCCCCACCTACAAAGGTTCGTATTTCCTGCGCGGCTTGCACGCGCTGCCGATGACTATCCGCTAGATACCCGCATCAGCGCCTCCCCTCCGCCGATCTTTTTCGCTCGCGCTCGCGCTTACGCTAATGCGCTATCCCGATGTGCGCGAATCACCGTGCCGGTCTGATCGCTCGCTTCGATCGTACCGTTGACAGATGACCAACCGTGAACTAATGCACGCATGCAATCCAAAGGAGAGTCATACCTGTATGGTTACACGCCGCCAGATGATGAAAACGCTCGCCGTTGGTTCCACCATGTTAGGTTCGGCCCTTGTTCCGATGCTCTCCGCGATCGCTCAAGAGCCCTCCCGACAGGACCTGGCGCACGAACGGTTCGCTCAAAACGACCACGGTGATCAGCCCTCCCTGATGCAGGGCATCAAGATCGCCAACATCCTCGAACAGAAATTGCCCGACGGCAAGGTAGTGAACATCGTCACGGTCGTGTTCCCGCCGGGAGTCGAAGAAACGCCGCATCGCCATCCCGGACCCGTCTTCGGCTATGTCTTGGAGGGCGCGCTGGTTACCCAGGTCGAGCCCGGCAAGGTCGTCACCTACCAGAAGGGCGACGCTTGGTACGAGCCGCCAATGCATATCCATAGCGTGGCCCGCAGCGCGAGCAAGACCCGCCCCGCGAAAATATTAGCCCTGCTGATACATGAGAAGGGTCAGCAGCTGGTGATGCCAGCCTGAATCTGTGTTTTAAATCCATATGGCTCGCTGGCTCGTATATCTCTGCGATTGGAGCCGCTAAGGCTCACATTCCGCGTGAATTTTTACCAGCGAGCCGTTAATGTTCACCGATCCTCCCAACCATCATCAACAATTGTCACATTGCTGCTCGTTTGAGTCATATCTGCTTATCGCGTATAGTTTTGGGGCCGGCACGGGCGCCGATTACCTAAACGTTGCTAAGTCGGCCTGAAAACGCTAATAGAGGACGCCTGTTGGCTGGGGGATTTTATCGGCTCGCGCAACGCTCATACGCTGTCCGAGCTTAGCGGAATCGGGAGTTCCCGGGTTTCTCGTGAGTTGTCTTCACCTTCTAGAACTCTCCGGCGATCGGGCCCTGAAAGCTTGCGGCCCTCTCTTGCCCTCGCCGGAGCAACATTCAACAAACAGTCGGCTTTCCTGGATTGCCAGGCAAGGTCGCCCAAACGGTCGGCTCGCCTTAGTGGGGAAAGGGAGCTCTAGGACGGAGTCTGCAGGAGATTCATGAAGCGCTATTCAATTGCGATGATCGCTCCGTGCCCCTTCCCAGCGAATTATGGCACCCCAGGCGCCATTCGCGAGATGTGCGAAACCCTGTCCGCGCGCGGACATCAGGTCCACATCATCACCTATCCCTTCGGTGAAGATCTGCCGATCGGTACGGCCAAGCTCTGGCGCCCCTGGTATTGGAGCAAATCGAGCAAGCTCCACGCAGGCCCGTCCTGTAAAAAAATCCTGCTCGATCTTTTCCTGCTGCTCAAAGTCCTGCGCGTTGTCCGCTCCGAAAAAATCGATCTGATTCACGGCCACAACTACGAAGGCGCGCTCATCGGATGGGTCGCGAAGCTCTTCACCGGAAAGCCGCTCGTCTATAACGCGGTCAACCTGATGGCCGATGAGTTGCCGACCTACGGCTTCATCAAGCCTGCTTTCCTCGCCGGACCGATCGCCCGTTTCCTCGACCGCATCGTCACCCGCATCCCCGACTACTTCATCACCGTTACCAAAAATCTGGGCGACGCTCTGCAACAGCGCGGTGCTCCCGCCGGACGCATCACGTTTGTTGCCTGCGGCGTTAAGACCGCGATGTTCGACGGCAGCAACGGCGAAGCGCTGCGCGCTCGTCACGAAGTAGGGCAGCGTCCGGTCGTGATGTACACCGGCATCAACAGCCCCTTCCAGCGCATCGACCATCTGCTGCGCGCTTTCTCCCTGACGCTTCAGGCCGAGCCCACCGCCCTGCTGATGGTGGTAAGCCCGCTCAAGCACGATCCCGATCTGGCGCCCAATCGCGAGCTCGCGGAATCGCTCGGTATCAGTCAGTCCGTCAGATGGATCGAAGGCCAGACCCTTGCCGAGCTCCCGGACTATCTCGCGATGGCTAACGTGACCGCGATCTCGCGTCCCGAGGTTCCCGGCCATCCCATCAAGCTGCTGAACTACATGGCCGCCGCCAAACCCATCGTATGCTTCGAGGGCGCTGCCAAGGGCGTGCGCCACATGAAGGAAGCCTACGTGGTGCCCGATCACGATTGGCAGGCGCTGGGCCGCGGCATCGTCGCGCTGATGCGCAATCCGGAGCTTGCCACCCGATTAGGCCAACGAGCCAAACAGGTCGTCGCCCGCGATTTCGATTGGTCGCGCCTGTGCGCCAAGGTCGAGCATATCTACGACGGCCTGATGGCCGCCGAACCGGTGGCGCTCGAACTGGAACGCGTCAGGACCCCGCGCCGACGCACCGGCAGCTTCGCCAAGCACGAGCCCGCCGAAGTGGTCTCGCTCGACGAAGCCCGCGAGCCGATCGTCCCTATCGTAAGCGGCGTGAAAGAATCGGCGTAAGCCATCCCTCACGTACCGACTCACACCGGAAGCCGACTGGCAGGCCGGTAGACGTTGATGAGCACGCCCTTGGGCGTGCTCCGCGTGTCGATCAGGGTAAGCCCGCGCGGCGGGACGCCATTTTCGAACAGCCGCTTTCCTTCGCCCAGCACCACCGGGAACACCCACAGGCGATATTCGTCGACGAGTTCGGCGGCGATCAGCGTCTGGAGCAATTCACCGCTGCCCCAGATGTGCAACTCCGGCCCATCCGATGCCTTCAGCCGGCGTACCCCGTCCACCACGTCACTGCCTATCCGTTGCGAGTTCTTCCAGTCGAGTTGGTCGAGGCTGCGGGTGGCGACGTATTTCGTCGCTTTGTTGAACGCCTTGGCGATTGGATTGTCGCCCTGGTTCGGCCAGTAGGCGGCGAAGATCTCGTAGGTCCGGCGTCCCAAAAGCATGTCGAAATCACCGGCGATTGTCTCGCCGACAACCTGCCTCACAGCGTCGTCCAACAATCGCATGGCCCAGCCTCCATGGATGAACCCGTTCCTCGGATCCTCGTCGGGGCTACCGGGCGCCTGCATGACCCCGTCCACCGTGACTTGGGTAATGGCGATAAGCTTTCTCATTGGTTCTCTCACTCGACAATAACAGTCCCCCGCGCTTCCTGCCGATGGACTCTATCCGCCGAACGCGCTAGCTTCTGACTTTGCGCAACCGCGCAAGTTTCTAATCTATCTGAGCGGCTTCAGTGATGGGCCGCGCAC
>DATJOQ010000337.1:0-14149 GCA_035506935.1 Binataceae bacterium (SeqCode)
ACAAGGGCTCACGTGATTTCGAGTCACGCCGGTTAAACCTGACTCCCGAACCTCTCCGCGCCTAGCGAGCATCGACGTTTGCGCGCTGACAGTCAAGCTACCTTCACGCTGCGACGCTCGCCAGTATGCTGTCGCCGAATCCAACTCGCCCAAGCACACGCAGGCAAGCAGCCGATGCTCGCCGATGTCTTTTCAGTTTACACCGACTTGGTTAGACTGTTTCGCATCATTAGGCATGGGAATTTGAATGGCAAACGAAACTTCTCATACGATTCCAAGCACGTTCCAGACCTGTTTCCAGCGCGAATATGCCTGCCAGGCCCCGGATTTGCGCAGGCTCTACGAAAACGCCAAGCGCGATCAGTGGAACGTATCCAAAGATATCGATTGGAGCACCCCGGTCGATCTCGATCGCGGGATCGTCGCGGACGAGCTGATCGATATCCACGGGAGCGAGTTCTGGAATTGTCTCGACGCAAAGCGACAGACCGAGCTTAACGTCGAGTTCTCGCGCTGGCGGATTTCCCAGCTGCTTCACGGCGAAGAGGGCGCGATGCTGGCGTGCAGTCAGCTCGTCGATATGGTGCCGAACAACGACGCCAAGTTCTTTCAGGCCACGCAAGTGGTTGACGAAGCGCGTCATGCCGAGGTCCTCAGCCGCTATCTGCTCGACAAGACTGGCGGGCGCGTCTATCCGATGGCGCCCAATATCAAGGCGCTCTTCGACTTCGTGTTGAGCACCAACAAATGGCCGATCAAAACTGTCGCGTTACAGCTTATCGCCGAGACCTTTGCGGTTTCGCTCTTCAAGATGCTGGCCGAGACTTCGAAAGATCCGCTGCTGCGAAACATCTGCCAACGAATTTTAAGTGACGAAGCGCGCCACATGGGATTCTCGATCCTGAGCCTGCCCGACGAAGTTCGCGGCTTTAGTGGTAATGAGTTGCGTGAAGCGGAGGACTTCCTGCGCGAGGCGCTGGAGCTGCTTTTTACCGGCATGTTCCCACAAGCAGCCTACGAGGCTGTGGGATTCGGCGCCGCCGACATCGAGCGAATCAGGCAATTGCGCCGCGCGGCTTTCAAGGGCAATGAGTTCGCTTACTTCCGCCGGCTGTTCCGTCGCGAGATGCACACGCAGCTTGTTACCAATATCAAGCGCGTCGGCTTGATGACGGAGCGCGCGTGCGGCTTCCTGCGCGAGCTCGGCATCGATCCGGGCCTGGCGGTGGCTGCCTGATGTCGGCCGCAGCTGCAACGTCAAACGGCGCGATCCGATGGCGCGAGCAACTCGGCGAGCGCCTGGTTGAGCCCGAAGTCGCGGTCAGCCACGTGCTCTCTGGCGATCGCGTCGGGATCTCGATCGCGCAGTCGACTCCGTACACGCTCTGCATGGCGCTGGCCGCGCGCCTGACCGAAATAGAAAACGTCGCGATTTGCCACGGCGCGCCCTTCTTCTCCTGGGATTTGCCTGGTCTCGGCGAGCGTTTCCGGGTCGAGTCGTTTTACCTGTCGCCGCTCGACCGGCCGCTTTATCAGGCGGGCTCGGTCGAGTTCAATCCGATCGGATGCTTCCGCGCGCACACGCTTCCCGAATCGCTCGACAGCTTCAACGTCTACATGCTGACGGTATCGCCGCCCGACAGCGAAGGCTACGTCAGCTTCGGCGACATCCAGATCATGTCGAAGCTGATGGCGCGCAACGCGAAGCTGGTGCTGGCGGAAATCGACGAGCGCGCGATCCGTACCGGCGGCGACAACTCGATTCATCTTTCGGAGATTGATTATTTTGTCGAGCGGATGCAGCAGCCTGCGGAAATTGTTTTGCCGCCGGCTTCGCCTGAGGAAGCGCGCACCACCGCCACGATCTGCGATCTGGTCGCGCATCGGCTGGTGCCCAATCGATCGACGCTGCAGGTCGGCGTGGGTTCCACCTCAGGCATGATGATGGCGCATCTCGGGGAGCATCACGACCTCGGCGTGCAGACCGAGATCATTCCGTGGGGCACCGCCAAGCTGGTGCGCGAGGGCGTAATCACCGGCAAGCACAAGCACATCTTTCCCGAAGCGGTGGTCGGGAGCGCCTTCGCCATCGCGACTCCACGCGAGGAACTCGAATACGCCGACGGCCATCCCGGCTTTCATCTTTACGACTTCAATCTCACCGACGACGCCCGCCTGATCGCGCGCGAGGAAGGATTGATCTCGATCAACAACGCGCTCAGCGTCGATCTGACCGGCCAGGTGGACAGCGAATCGATGGGTCCGCATATGTACACCGGCTCGGGCGGTCAGACCGCTTTTGCGGTCGGCGCCTGTATGGCGGGCGGCAAGACGATCTTCGTGCTGCCCTCGAGCGCGATGGTTAAGGGCGAGCGCAAATCGCGCATCATGCCGACGCTGCCGCAGGGGAGCGTGGTCACGGTGCCGCGCGCCTACGTGCAATACGTGGTGACCGAGTACGGTATCGCCGATATTCGCGGCAAAACATTGCGCCAGCGGGCACGCGAGCTGATAGCGATCGCGCATCCGGATTTTCGCGGCGAGCTAACCGAGCAGGCGCGGCGGATTTGGGGCTGACGCTCTCGCCGGCGTCCCGCGGCGATTCTCCTTTATTAGGTCGGCACGGCTGGGTTTGCCCGGAACGCTAAGTCCGCGTTAAGGTGCGCTCAGACAATCCGCGCATTAAGCGAGGGAGGGAAAAGTAATGAGCACCTGGAAAATCGGCGACGTCAAAATTACGCGCCTTATGGAACAGGAGCCGGTCTGGCCCGGCACGATGGTTCTGCAGGCCGCGACCGAGGACGCCGTTAAACGCGAAGG
Organism: Binataceae bacterium (SeqCode); assembly: GCA_035506935.1. Lineage (GTDB taxonomy): Bacteria > Desulfobacterota > Binatia > Binatales > Binataceae > DATJOQ01. The sequence goes on from DATJOQ010000337.1 coordinate 2,821, forward strand.
CGAATGGCTGGATCCGTTCTGCAAGGACAACAAATTTCGCTTGAGCATCCATGCGTTGCTGGTCGAATCCGAAGGCCGCCGCATCCTGGTCGACACCTGCGTCGGGAACGACAAAATCCGCCCCGGCTTCACTGAATGGAACCAGATGCATCTGCCGTTCCTCGACGAACTGGCGAAACATGGCGTGACGCGCGAGTCCGTCGACACCCTGGTCTGCACCCATCTGCATCTCGATCACGTCGGATGGAACACGATGATGCAGGGCGGCAAGTGGGTTCCGACTTTTCCCAAGGCGCGACTGATCATGGTGAAGCGCGAGTGGGATCATTGGGACAAGTTCGAAGGCCAGGCGGACTTCAAGAACCCGATCGACGACTCGGTGCGGCCGATCATCGCCGCCGGGCTCGCCGACTTGGTCGACGTCAACCATCGGATAACCGGCGAGGTCGTGCTCGAATCAACTCCGGGACATACGCCGGGCCATAGCAGCGTGCGGATTTCGTCGAAGGGCGAGAACGCAGTGATCACCGGCGACATGATCCATCATCCGATTCAGGTTGCCCATCCCGAATGGGTTTGCGAGTTCGACAATGACTCGCCGATGGCCAATGAAACTCGCAAGGCTTTTGTGGAACGCTATTGCGACAAGCCGGTCACGGTAATTGGGACCCATTTCTCCGGACCGACCTCTGGCCATATCGTGCGCGAGAAAGGAAGCTTCCGCTTCGCGGCGTAGCTTCACTCTGGCTTCAGATTGAACGCGGCGGACCGGAGACTCACTTCGGTCCGCTCGTTTTTTTTGTAGCCTAACTTCTCGTAATCGCCGCTAGGTGGGTCTGTGCTGATAGATTCCGCTGAAACCTGGCGGCCTCCAACCGTTGTCGGCGCACGCGACGCATACCGCGAACTGCTGGCGCTTGCCGTTCTCGCTTCCCGTGAGTGCGACCATCATTTCGGTCGACACCGGCTTCTGGCACGCGACGCAAGTCGCGACCAGCGCCTTATTCTCCTTGGCTTTCTCGCTCGGCATCGATTCCCCGCAAAAGTATAGCTCGGTTTATTCCGCGCACAGTGTGGCTGGGATTCGCAACCTACTCTATCGGATGGCGGCGGCGCAGCATCCGCTTGACCGAACACTCCATCACCGCTTCGTCCTTCTGATTCAGCACGATATGAGCAAACGTCACAATTCCCCTGTCACCGCGCTTGGTCGGACGAGTTTCCGTCACTGTCACCCGCACGCGCATCGTATCGCCGGGAAATAACGGCTGCTTGAAGGTCATTCCGTCGACTGAGAGCAGCGCGAGCCCGACTCCGTGGATGCATCCGGTCAGGATGATCAAACCTTCGGCGAAAGCAAACGTCATCGCACCGGGAGCGAAGCGTCGGGGATAGAGCGAATTCTTCTTCACGTACTCGTCGCTTACGAACAGTTCCTCGAAAAATCCACCGAGCGTGACGAACTGCGCGATCTCCGCTTCTCCCACCGTGCGGCTCAGCGTCTCGATCGTGTCACCAACCTTCCATTCTTCGAAATAGCGTGCCTCCATCGTGCCTCCTTGAAGTCTTCACACACTTTCGCCGACGATCGTGCGCCGAGGATCAACTAATCGTCGCTCTGGCCGCGGCGTTGGCGAAAAAATTCGCGCATCACTTCGGCGCATTCGCTCTCCAACACACCCGATTGAACCTCGATACGATGGTTGAGGCGCCCGTCGCGGCCGATATCGTAGATCGAGCCGACCGCGCCGGCCTTCTCGTCGCGCGCGCCGAAGATTAGCTTCGCGATCCGCGCGTTGATCATTGCTCCAATACACATCACGCACGGCTCGATCGTGACGTAAACGATGGCGTCGACCAACCGGTAAGTTCCAACCGCGATGCCGGCCTCGCGCAGCGCCAGTATCTCCGCATGCGCGGTTGGATCGTAAAGCGCAATCGGCTGATTGTGGGCAGCCGCGATCACTTCGTCGTTGAGCACCACGATGGCGCCGACAGGAACCTCGCCCTCAGCCGCCCCCTTGCGAGCTTCCGCCAGCGCTTCAGTCATGAATTCGATGTCGCCAGCGTCCATCACCTGAAAGTCTGACGAACGTTGACACTGTTTACCACGACACGCAATCATGAGTATAAACCCCGTGACGGAACTGGCAGAAATATATCCGGAAGAACTCAAACCACGGCTCGATCGTGGCGAAGAAGTTTTCATCCTCGACGTGCGCGAGCCCGAAGAAGTCGCGTACGCATCGTTCCCGCACGCGACGCACATTCCGATGGGCGATATCCCGTCGCGTCTCAGCGAACTCGATGCCGATCGCGAAACCGTGGTCGTATGCCATCACGGGATACGCAGCGCACAAGTCGCAATGTATCTCGCACGAATGGGCTTCGAGCGCGTTTACAATCTCGTTGGCGGAATCGACGCGTGGTCTGCGACGGTCGCGCCGGAAGTCCCGCGTTACTGAATCAGATGACTATCCTCGCCGCCGCAATCCAGATGAGCGCAGGTCGCGAGAAGGGCAACAATCTCGAACGCGCCGAGAGCCTGATCCGTCTGGCAGCCGCTCGCGGTGCTCAAATTGCGGTGCTGCCCGAGGTCTTCAACTGGCGCGGCAAACGCGCCGAAGAGGCCAACGAGAGCGAGACTCTGGAGGGGCAAACTCTTTCGCTGATGGCGCACCTCGCCCGTGAGCTGAAGCTTCATCTGGTGGCCGGATCGATCACCGAGCGCGTACCCGAGCAAAGCAAGAGCTACAACACTTCGGCGATCTTTGGTCCCGACGGCGAGCGTATCGCGGTATATCGCAAGGTCCATCTGTTCGACGTCGACCTTCCCGGCCGAGTTACTATCAAGGAATCCGACGCCAAGCTGCGCGGCCGCGACGTGGTATGCGCCGATACCGCGATCGGCAAGATCGGGCTCAGTATCTGCTACGATCTGCGCTTCCCGGAGCTTTATCGAATGCTCGCGCACGAAGGCGCGCGAATCGTCACGGTGCCGAGCGCTTTCACCTTCCCCACCGGCGAGGCGCACTGGGAAGTGCTGTTGCGCGCCCGCGCGATCGAGAACCAGGTTTATGTGATCGCGCCTGGGCAGTTCGGACCCAACGTGCACGGCTTCAGCGATTACGGCAATTCGATGATCATCGATCCGTGGGGCCGCGTGTTGGCTCGCGCTTCCGACCAGGAAGGCGCGATCGTCGCACCGCTAGATTTTGATTATCTGGAAAAAGTGCGGCGCGAATTGCCCAGCCTTCAGCACGTGAGGTTGCGCGGCGACCAGTCGAAGCGATAATCCGGCTCCGCAATAACGTGCAATCGATCGTTCGACGCGCCGTAGACCGGCGCATTGAAGACTATTATAGAAGATGGGACTGAAAGCGCGCGTTTTGAGGTGAATCAGATGGCGGACGGACCCCTTGCCGGTTTTCGAGTTCTAGATCTGACCTCGGTGGTTTCGGGGCCGTTCTGCACGATGCTGCTTGGAGATTTGGGCGCCGACGTGATCAAAGTCGAATCGCCCGAGGGTGACTCGATGCGCACGACTGGAGTTCCCAAGAAAAACGGCGTCAGCGCCGCGTTTCTCAACTTCAATCGCAACAAGCGCAGTATCGTGATCGATATCAAACAGGATCACGGCCGCGACCTGGTGCGCAGGCTGGCGGTGCGCGCCGACGTGATGATCGAGAACAATCGTCCCGGCGTGGCTGATCGACTTGGAATCGGCTACGCGGATATCCGCCGTGCCAATCCGAAAATTGTTTACTGCTCGATTTGCGGTTTCGGCCCGAAAGGCCGGCAGGCGAATTTTCCCGCCTACGATCCTGTGATCCAGGCCTACTCGGGGATGTGCCAAATTCAGGCCGGCAAGAGCGACAAGCCTGTGACCGTGAAAATGGCGCTCGCGGACAAGGTTAGCGGAATCACTGCCGCACTCAGTATCGTGAGCGCGCTGCATGCGGCGCGCGCTCGCGGGGTCGGCCAGTACGTTCGCATCCCGATGGTCGAGTCGATGATCGCGTTCACCGCCAACGACACCATCTACGGCTACACCTTCGTTCCCGAAGACGAGTACAAGCACAAAGCGCCCAAGACCACTTCGCTCGACCCGTTCAAGACCAAGGACGGATGGATTTCGATCGCGCCTTTCACCGATCCGCAATTCGAACGGTTGTGCACCGCGGTTGGCCATCCCGAATGGTGGACCGACGTCCCGGATCGGCTTGACCGCGTGCGCGGCGTGATGCGCGGGCTGGCGCAGACGTTCCCCGAGCGCACGTCGGCGGAATGGTTGGCGGCTTTGGAAGCCGCGGATATCCCGTGCGGTCCGCTGCACAGCTACGAAACGATGTTCACTGACGAGGAAATCGTCGCCAACGACGCGTTCGCGATTTATGAGCATCCGGATGCCGGCAGCATTCGCGCCGCGACACCCGGTCCGCGATTCTCCGAGACGCCGATGAAGATGTGGCGCGTGCCGCCGCGTCTCGGCGAGCACACGGATGAGATCCTGCGCGAGGCTGGAGTCGATCGCGAGCAGCTCGAAGAGTTGCGCGCCTCCAAGGTGATCAACTAGGGGAACAGCTTCGGCTACTCGAACATCTGCGGCTCGCGGAACTGCAGCCACACCAAGCCGCGATACATGTAGTGCAGGCCTGAGATTCCAGTCATCGTGACGGTCGAATAGAGCAGCGCGTACCACCACGGCGGCCCGGAATTGATCCCGAATCCGAACAGCGCGCCGATCACGCATCCCAATTGCAGGAAGGTGCTGGCCTTGCCGAAATAGCTCGGCCTGACCGGCATCCGCTCCGAGGTGAAGAACGTCAGCATCAGGTAGCCGAACACCACCACCACGTCGCGAATCGCAACTACGATCAACAACCAGGCGGGAAAAATTCCTTCGATCGTCAGCACCACGAACGAACTCACCAGAAGCAATTTGTCGGCAAACGGATCGAGGAACGCACCGAGCTCGGTCTTGCACTCGAACCATCGCGCAACCGTGCCGTCCAGGCTATCGGTCACCGCGGCCGCGGCAAAAACATATAGCCCCTCGGTCAGACGATGCTTGCTCAGCAGCACCACGAACACGGGTATCAGCACGATCCTGACAAGCGTCAGGAAGTTGGGGACATTGAGCAGATGACGGGCTGAGGTTACCGGCGATACTTTCGAAGCCTCAGCCGGTGCGCGTACAAGACGAGGCGTGCTGGTACTCATGGCGTCCTCAGGTATCCGCTACGGCCGCCTTGCGCAGCCGCCCCGCCACTGCGGCACTCACCAGCGCACGCATCGAGACTCGGCCGTCCTCGTATTCCTCGCTCAGCACCAGTCCCTCGCGCCGCGCCATCGCGATCAAATCACCGCGCGCGGCCGGAAGCGTGACTCGCACTTCCTGGCGCAGATTGGAAAAGAAGCGGCCGATGGCGGCAAGCAGGCTAGCGAGGCCCTCGCCTTTCAGCGCCGAGGTAGTGACAGTTTCGAAAGCGTCTAATGGCCGCCGTGGCGTATCGATAAGATCGGCCTTGTTCATCACCACGATCCGCGGCGAAGCGCCTGCGCCAATCTCCTCCAGCACGCGATCGACCACTTCCATCTGCTCGCGCCACAGCGGCGAACTGGCGTCGACCACGTGCAACAGCAGGCTCGCCGTGCGAACTTCCTCAAGCGTGGCCTTGAAGGCCTCGACCAGCAGATGTGGCAATCGGTGGATAAAACCGACGGTGTCGATCACCATCAGCTGAACACCGTCGGGCAATCGGAGCCGGCGGATCGTCGGATCCAGAGTTGAGAATGGCCGGTCCGCAACTTCAACCCCGGCGCCGGTCAGACGATTCATCAACGTCGATTTGCCGGAATTGGTGTAGCCGACCAACGCCACGGTCGGGAACTCGGCTTCGGCGCGGCGCGCGCGCTGAAGCGAGCGCGTGCGCTCGACTTCACCAAGACGGCGCTTGAGCCGCGTGAGACGTTCGCGAACGCGCCGGCGATCGACTTCGAGCTGCGTCTCGCCAGGCCCGCGCGTGCCGATTCGTCCTCCGGCGGACGCGCCGCCAGCCAGGCGCGACAGATGGGTCCACTGCCGCGTGAGTCGCGGCTGCAAATAGCTCAGTTGCGCGACCTCTACCTGGAGCTTGCCCTCCAGCGTGCGCGCGCGCTGAGCGAAGATATCGAGAATAAGTTGGCTGCGATCGATAACTCTAAGGTCGAGTTCCTTTTCCAGATTGCGCGCCTGCGCGGGACTGAGGCTGTCGTCGAAGATAGTTAATGATGCGCCGCGCTCGCCCGCGACCGTGCGCACCTCGCCGACTTTGCCCTTGCCGATAAAGGTGCGCGAATCGATTTCTTTGAGGTTTTGCCGGACTTGGCCGCTGACTTCAGCGCCTGCGCTCTTGGCCAATGACGCCAGTTCCGCCAGTGAATCTTCGCCGGCGATTTGGCTTTTCCCGCCGAGCTCGACCCCGACCAGGATCGCTCGTTCAGGCCGTTCGGTGGATTCGTTATTCGATCGCAGAATTCGCCCTCGGGGTTATCGTAGCAAAAAACGGCGTGCGCTTCGATGCAAAGCGGCTGGCCGGGGAAACGGCTCGGGATGCGCTAGCTTGCCTGGATAAACCTCAGCGCAAATCGACCGCGCCCGAGTCGAGCATGCTCTCGACTTCGGACACGAACGTTTCGCTGGGCGCGACGCGGAAGGTATCGCCGAGCAGAAAAATCGCCTCCTGCTCGCCGTCGAGCCCGATATGAAGATAGGTAATGCACTTGCCCGTGTGACGTCCCAGCACGTCCTTCAGAGCGGATAGCGTGGTCTGCTCGGCCAGGCGCGCTTTCGGCGCACGAATGTGAACCTCGCGCACCGCGCCGAGCAGCGCCGAATCCAGCGGCCGCAACTCCTCGAGGATAAGCTGCGCGCGCTCCTCGTCGACGTCGAGCTTGCCGCGCGCGACCACCGGCTCGTCGCCGTGAATCGCCGCCTCGTAACGCTGATAGGTTTCCGACCACGCGATTACTTCCACCACTCCCTGGCGGTCCTCGAGCGTGAAAGTCGCATAGCGCTTGCCGCTCTTGTTGTTCTTGAGCTTCACGCTCTGGATCACGCCTACCAGCACCACCGACGTGCGATCGGGAAGCGCGGCCAGTTCAGCGGTGTTCACGTCGCTCAGGCGCTGGATCTCGCGCGCGTACTTGTCCAGCGGATGCGCGGTGACGTAGAAACCTAACACCTCTTTCTCTGCCTTCAGCCGCTCCTTGGGCGCCCACTCGGCGATCGACTCGCGCGCGGTAGATATCGTAACCGGCGGCAGTCCGCCGAACAGCCCCATCTGATTTCTCGCGACAGCCTCTTCCTGGCGCTGCGCGGCCTTCAGCACGTTTTCCACCTGCGCCATTGATTCGGCCCGCGTGGCGCCGGTCGAATCGAAGCCGCCGCACTTGATCAGCGCCTCGAGCACTCGACGATTCACATTTTGAGTACCGGTGCGGATCGTGAACTCAGCCAGATTCTCGAATCGCCCACCGGATTCGCGCGCCCCGATTATCGCCTGAGCGGTCTTGGTGCCGACGCCGCGAATCGCGCCCAAGCCGAAGCGAATCGCCTCGCCCGCGACGGTGAACTTGACCCCGCTCTGGTTGACGTCGGGCGGCTGCAGCTTGATACCCATCTCGCGCATCGCGGCGATATTTTTGTAGGTCTTCTCGACGTCGTCCATTTCGAGCGACATCAGGCCGGCCATGAATTCACGGGGATAGTGAGCCTTTAGGTATGCGGTCGTATACGTTGTTAGCGCGTAGGCCGCGGCGTGCGAGCGATTGAATCCGTAAGACGCGAAGGTCTCAATCTTCTCGAAAATTGAACCGGCCAGTTCCGCCGTGACGCCGTTGCGCACCGCGCCTTCGACGAAGCGGGTGCGCTCGCGCTCCATCACGTCCTTCTGCTTCTTACCCATCGCGACGCGCAGGATATCGGCTTGCTGCAGGGTGTAGCCGGACAGCGCCTGCGCCACGCGCATCACCTGCTCCTGGTACAGGATCACGCCCCAGGTATCGCGCAGCGCGGGTTCCAGCAGCGGATGGTCATATTCGACCGGCTCGCGTCCTTGCTTGCGCCGGATAAACGGATCGACCATGCCGGAGTCGAGTGTGCCGGGACGGAACAGCGACAGCGCCGCGATCACGTCCTCGAAGGTCGACGGCTTGAGATCGCTTAAAAAGCGGCGCATCCCAGAGCCTTCCATCTGGAACACGCCGACCGTATCGCCGCGCGAGAGCAACTCGTAGGTGGCGCTGTCGTCGAGCTTCAGGCGTTCGAGATCCGGCGGGGTCTGGCCGCCGGCGCGAATCAGATCGAGCACGTCGTGAACCAGCGTGAGCGTCTTGAGTGCAAGGAAATCAAACTTTATCAGGCCGATTTCCTCGACGTACTTCATCGAGTACTGGGTTATCGCCGGGCTGCCCTCGCTATGCTCTTTATCCGCATAGAGCGGAACCATATCGGACAGCGGTTGATCGGAAATCACCACACCAGCCGCATGGCGCGAGGCGTGGCGCAGCAATCCTTCGAGCTTGAAGGCGAACTCGAACAGCTCGGGATGCTTGTCGCGCTCCTCGCGCAGCCGCGGTTCCATCTTGAGCGCATCTTCGAGCGGAAAATCGCGGCCCTGCTTGGGCGCGGGATAGAGCTTGACGATCTTGTCGGTCTCCGCGAACGACAATCCCAGCACGCGGCCGACGTCGCGGATCGCCTGCTTGCCCTTGATGGTGCCGAAGGTGATTATCTGCGCGACACGATCGGCGCCGTATTTTTCGCGCACGTACGAGAGCACCTCGTCGCGGCGCTCGAAGCAAAAGTCGACGTCGATATCCGGCATCGACTTGCGCCCCGGATTCAACCATCGCTCGAACAAGAGCTTGTGCTCGATCGGATCGACCTCGGTGATACCAAGCACGTAGGACACCAGGCTGCCCACCACTGAACCGCGACCGGGACCGACCGGGATACCGCGGGCGCGTGCGTAGTTTATAAAGTCCGCGACGATCAGCATGTAGCCCGAAAAACCCATGTCGCGAATTACCGGTAGCTCGCGCGCCACGCGCTCTTCGTACGGCGTGGTATCGATCTCGCCGCACCGCGCGCGAATCTGGCTTAGCCGGTCCGCCAGCCCCTCGCGCGTGCGCTGTTCGAGCAGGCCGTCGAGCGTCTCGCCCTCGCCGATTTTGAACAACGGGAAATGGAAGTTGCCGAACTGGAACTCGAAATCGACCTGGCGCGCGATTTCGCGCGTGTTGCGAATCGGTTCACTGTCGGCGCCGAACGCCGCTTCCATCTCGGCTGGCGTCTTAAGGTAGAGCTCGTCGGTGTCAAAGCGCCAACGCGTCTCGTCGGCGAGCGTTTTGCCGGTCTGAATACAGAGCAGAACCTCGTGAGCGCGGGCGTCCTCGCGATGGAGATAGTGGCAATCGTTCGTAGCCACCAGCGGGAGTCCGACCTGGCGGCCGATCTCCCGCAACTGCTCGTTGAAGGGCGCGTGCAGCTTGTTGTCCTGCAGTTCAAGATAAAAGCGCCCAGGCAACATCTGCGCATAGCCTTCAGCCAACTCGCGCGCCAGATCGAAGCGATCGTTGCGCAGCGCGCGTACGATCTCGCTCGAAAGGCATCCAGAGAGCGCGATCAGTCCTTCGGAGTGCTCGGCGAGAATCTCCTTGTCGATCCGCGGCTTGTAGTAGAGGCCTTCGCTGTAGGCCGCGGTCAGCAGACGGCAGAGATTACGATAGCCGGCGCGATTCTGCGCCAGCAGAATCAGATGGAAATTGCCGGCGCCGTCGAAGTCGTCGCTGCGCGGCGGCAGGCTCCGATCGGTGCGCTTGCCCGGAGCTAGATAGACCTCGCATCCGATAATCGGCTTGATTCCGCGCGCAACAGCTTTTTCGTAGAACTCGACCGCGCCGAACATGTTGCCATGATCAGTCATCGCGATCGCGTCCATGCCGGCCTGTTTAACGCTATCGAGCAGCGGCGCAATCTTGTTAGCGCCGTCCAGCAGACTGTACTGCGTATGGACGTGAAGATGGACGAAGCTCATGATGCCTGAAGCGCCTCCCCGCAACCGCTACTGCCACCCCGCGGCCGATCTTCCCGGCTTCGAACTCGGCGGCCTCGAACTCGCTCCTGCGCGAAAGTATCGAGGCCGTAGTTCCGCCTGATGTATAAGCTCTACTTCTTGGCGCCGCCCTCTGCCTTCTTGGCTCCCGCGGCTGGCGCAGCCGCCTCCTTGCCACCTTCCGCAGACGCCGCGCCCGCGGCCGGAGCGCCTTCTGCGGCAGCTTCGGGTGCCGCGCCTTCCGCGGCAGCTTCGGCGCCCGCCGCTGCGACTGGCGCAGCCTCGACCGTCGGCGGCAGCACCGAGACCACCGCTTCGTCGGTGTCGAAGATCGGCTTGACGTTGCCGCTGAACTTGATCGCTGAAATGTGAATCACGTCATGAATGTCGAGTTCGGTGACGTCGACCTCGATAAACTCGGGGATCTCGAGCGGCAGGCATTCGACTTCGACCTGGCGAATCAACGGCTGCAGGATTCCGCCCTCGCCCACGCCCTTGGGCTTGCCGACGAACTTCAGCGGCACCGATACGCGCAGCTGTGCGTTGAGGTCGACCTCGTAAAAGTCGGCGTGCACGATAGCGCCGGAAAGCGGCGCGCGCTGCACCTGCTTGATAATCACGTGGCGATCGTTGAGGTCCGAGTTTTCCGACTTGAGCTTGATCAGACGCTGGCGCGCCGCAGCCGCCACCCTGGCCTTCAACTCGGCCGCGGTTACAGCCAATGACATGGTGGGTTTGTTCGGTCCGTACAGGACGGCGGGCACCTGCCCGTTGCGTCTCAGCGCACGCACCTGACCCTTGGTATTGGTGTCGCGCCTTTCACAGCCCAGTTCTACGGTCTCCATCGATTACTCCAATACACGGCTCTGCAGAGCCGCTTCTTTTCTTTAAATCTAAGGTCAGACGAACAGCGAGCTGACCGACTCTTCATTATGAATGCGGCGCACGGCTTCCGCTATAAGGGTGGCAACCGAAAGCACGCGAAGGTTGTTGAGGTCAGCTTGCGCCGTGGCCTGAAGCGGGATCGTGTTGGTGGTTACCAGTTCCACAATCTTGGAGCTGTTAAGGCGTTTGCACGCGGGATCGGACAGAATCGGATGGGTCGCGCAGGCCATCACCTCGTCCGCCCCGGCCGCGCTCACAACTTTCGACGCTTCGGTAAGAGTGCCAGCAGTATCGACCATGTCGTCGACCAGCACAGCAATGGTGCCTTTGACCTCGCCGACCAG